>NZ_JBFTRC010000164.1:0-12616 GCF_056399325.1 Allobosea sp. 01N443 | reverse complement strand
CCTCTCGAGCGCGGCCAGTGCAGCAGGGCGGCGCAGCGTGACCTCGATCACGTCGATGCCACCCGCAAGCAGCGCCCGGGCCAGCGGGACCGCGACCTCGGCCTCGTCGATCACGACGACCGGGACAACGCCACAGGCCTTGAGGCGTGCAATTTCGGGTTCGCCTGACATTGGCTCGATCTCCTCGCTGAGCACCTTCGCTTAAGCCCTGGCCCAGTAAACGTCGAGCCCCTGCGGCCGTCGCAGCAGGATGCCGACCGGATAGGCCGCCGGAAGGGCCTGAGCCGTCGCCAGCGTCGTTTCCTTCTCCTTGCCGGCAATGAGCAGGGTTGCCCAACCTGCCTTCGCGATTCGCGCGGCCGAGAGTGAGATGCGAGGTGGCAGGCCGGGCGGACGGGCTGCGACTGCGTGGATTGCGTCGTCGCTGCGCGTAGCTGCAGCGTCGCCTGGAAAGAGCGAGGCGATGTGCCCATCGGCGCCCATGCCACTGACCAGGATGTCAATCGCAGGCAGGCGCGAGAGCACGGCATCGAGGCTACGCGCTGCCGCGGCGAGATCGTCGCCGGCATTGTGGAAGGACACGAAGCTGGCCCGTTCGTCACGCAAAGGGGAGAAGGCGTCCCGGATCATGCGCTCGTTCGAGGCGGCATCGTCCGGCGCGACGAAGCGCTCGTCGGTCGGCATCAGGGTAACCCTGTCCCAGGCGAGGTCGTGCGCGCCGAGTGCCGCAAGAAAACGTGCCGGCGTAGTACCGCCGGGGACCGCGAGCAACGCGCCCCCGCGGGCGGCTATGGCGGCACGCAGGCGCACTGCGACAGCTTCGGCCAGCGCTTCCGATGCGCCGGCCAACGTCTCGAAACGATGCCAGGAGAGCGGCCCCACCGCGCTCATTCCATCAGTTCCGGGTCGGCCCAGGATCGCCCTTCGCGCTCGATCAGACCGATCGCCTGAGACGGCCCCCAGGAGCCGGCGGCATAGCGATGCGGCTGCGGATAGTACTCCTGCCAGCCGGCAATGATCGGATCGATCCAGGCCCAGGCCTGCTCGACCTCGTCACGGCGCATGAACAGGGTCTGGTCGCCGCGGATCACATCGGTGAGCAGCCGCTCATAGGCGTCAGGTGAGCGCACGCCGAAGGCGGTGTCGTAGCGCAGATCGAGCTGGCGCGGGACGATCTTGAGCTTGCCGGAGCCTGGCACCTTCATCATCAGCTGCATCTGCACGCCATCATTGGGCTGCAGGCGGATGATCAGGCGATTGGCATCGAGYCGCCCACAATCGGCAGCGCTTCCGAAGATCGAGTGCGGCACCGGCTTGAAGGTGACGGCGATCTCGGAATAGCGCTGCGCCATGCGCTTTCCGGTGCGCAGATAGATCGGGACGCCGGCCCAGCGCCAGGTTTCGAGTTCGCAGCGGATCGCGACGAAGGTTTCGGTGTTGCTGGCATGGCCGAGTTCCTCGGCATAACCATGGACGCGAGCGCCACCGCTGACGCCCTGGCCATATTGCCCGCGCACGGTCGCCCGCAGCACATCGGGGCCGACGATCGGCTTGAGAGCCTTCAGAACCCTGACCTTCTCGTCGCGGACGGCATCGGCTTCCAGCAGGTTCGGCGGCTCGATCGCAAACAGGCAGAGCAGCTGCAGCACGTGGTTCTGCACCATGTCACGCAGGTGTCCGGCCTTGTCGTAATAGCCGGCGCGCGACTCGAGGCCGACCGTCTCGGCAACCGTGATCTGGACATTGTCGATGTCGCGACTCGACCAGGAGCGTTCGAACAGGGTGTTGGCGAAGCGCAGTACCAGAAGGTTCTGGACCGTCTCCTTGCCGAGATAATGATCGATCCGGTAGGTGCGGCTTTCCGGAAGGATCCTTGCCACGGCGTCGTTGATCTCGCGGGCGGAGGCGAGATCCCGCCCCAGGGGCTTTTCGAGAATGACGCGCGAGGTCGGCGTCAGGATGCCGGCACTGGCGAGGTTCTCGCAGATCGGGATGAAAAGATCGGGCGGCGTCGAGAGATAGAAGGAGCGCACACGCTCCGAATCGCCGAGCTCCTGCCGCAGGCCGGCATAGGTCTCCGGCTTCAGCGCATCGACCTGGACCACGGAGAGCCTGCGCAGGAATGTCTCGATCCTGGCGGCGGAAAGCCCCTCCTCGGTGAGCTTCCGGCTGATCTCGCCGGGCAGTCCGGCGACATCCTCGCTCTTGCGCACCATCGCCAGGATGCGGCTTTCCTCCGGCAGAACGCCTTCCTGATTGCGCTGGGCCAGCGCCGGAAAGAGTTTGCGCAGGGCCAGATCGCCGCTGGCACCGAAGATCACGAGATCGAAGGGCGGGACCGGAGTGCGCTCCGGCGCAGCTTCGAGCTTTACGACATGATCGGCGACGGCATCCATGGGCATACACACTCCGCAGCAGCGAATACGGGCCAAGCTAGCCGATCGCTGCGACGAGAGTTAGACGGTTTTGGCGCTCCACCCAAGCAGGCAGGACGCGCAACCGCCCTGCCGCTCAGGCGGTCTGGCGGCGGAAGCCTTCGCTCGCGATCAGCAATTGCTGGGCATAGGTCGTCTGCGGCGAGCGCGCCGCCAGCGTCTCGGCCGTCATCTCCTCGACGCCACGGCCGAACTGCATGACCAGCAGCCGCTCGCACATATGAGCAACGACCGCGAGATCGTGGCTGACCAGGATATAGGTCAGATTGCGCTCCTTGCGCAGCGCCTGGAGCAGGTTCAGCACCTCTGCCTGGATCGAGACGTCGAGCGCTGAAGTCGGCTCGTCGAGCAGCAGKATCTTCGGTTCGAGCACCAGTGCGCGCGCAATCGCCACGCGCTGGCGCTGGCCACCGGAGAGCTGGTGCGGGAAGCGGAAACGGAACGAATTCGGCAGCCCGACATCCTTCATGGCGCGTTCGATGCGCGCCTCGGCATCGTCGATGCCGTGAATGGCCAGTGGCTCGGCCAGCGTATCGTCGACCGTCTTCTTCGGGTGGAGGCTGCCATAAGGGTCCTGGAAGACCATCTGCACGGCGCGATAGAAGGCCTTGTCGCGAACCTTGGGCTGCTTGCTGCCCAGGATCGTGACGTCACCACTCCATTCGCGGTTCAGGCCGGCGAGGACACGCAGCACGGTCGACTTGCCCGAGCCGGATTCACCGACGATGCCGTAGCTCTCGCCGGATGCAACCGAGAAGGAGAGGTCCTTCACGACATGGGAATCGCCGAAGGAGACGTTCAGCTTCTCGACAATGATGGCGGGGTTCATGTTCATGCCAGCCATGCCGGGTCACGTTTCAGGGTGGCGAGCTTGTCCTTGSGATGATCGAGATCCGGCAGGCAGTCGAGCAGGCCGAGCGTATAGGGATGGYGATGGGCGCGTGCGCTCTCGTCGGCAAGTTCGGCGGCCGGCAGCGTCTCCATCGCCTTGCCGCCGTACATGACGATGACGCGGTCGCAGAAGGACTGCACGAGATGCAGGTCGTGGCTGATGAAGATCAGCCCCATGCCGCGGCTGGTGACGAGGTCGTCGAGGATCTTCAGCACCTGCAACTGCACGGTGACGTCGAGGGCCGACGTGGGCTCGTCGGCGATCAGGATGTCGGGTTCGGCGATCAGCATCATCGCGATCATCACGCGCTGCCCCATGCCGCCCGAGACTTCGTGCGGGTAGAGATCGTAGACGCGTGCCGGCTCGCGGATCTGGACCGCTTCCAGCATGGTGAGGCTGCGTTCCCTGGCCTCACGCGAACTCGCCTTGTGATGGACGCGATAGGCTTCGGCGATCTGCTCGCCCACGGTCTTCACCGGATTGAGCGAGAATTTCGGGTCCTGCATCACCATCGAGATATGGCGGCCGCGCAGCTTGCGGCGCGCGCCCTTGTCCATCGTCAGCAGGTTCTGCCCGCGATAGACGAGCTTGTCGGCCTGAACCTCGCCGGGATGGGGGATGAGGTCGAGAATGGCGCGGCCGGTCATCGACTTGCCGGAGCCGGACTCGCCGACAATGCCGAGCCGTTCGCGGCCGAGCGTGAAGGAAAGCCCGCGCACGGCGCGGACAATGCCGGTCGCGGTGTGGAAATTGACCCGCAGATTGTCGAGTTCGAGCAGCGGCTGTTCGATCGGGCTATCTGGTGCGCGCATCATCTCACCTCGCATCCATGACGTCGCGCAGGCCATCGCCCAGCAGATTGAAGCCGAGCGCGACAACGCAGATGGCTAGGCCGGGGAAGGTCGCGACCCACCACTGGTCGAAGATCTGCTCGCGGCCGGCTGAGATCATCGCGCCCCATTCCGGGATCGGCGGCTGCGCGCCAAGGCCGAGGAAGCCGAGCCCGGCAGCGGTCAGGATGATGCCGGCCATGTCGAGCGTGGACCGCACGATCAGGGATGGCAGGCACATCGGCACGACATGCCTGAGTACGATCCGCCATTGCGACGCCCCCTGCAGCCGGACCGCGGAGATGTAGTCCTGGTTGCGGATGATCAGTGTCTCGGCGCGGGCGACGCGCGCATAAGGCGGCCAGGCCGTGAACGCGATCGCGATGACCGCATTTTCAAGTCCGGGGCCGAGTGCCGCAACGAAAGCGAGCGCGAGCACCAGGCGCGGGAAAGCCAGGAAGACGTCGGTGATGCGCATCAGGACGCGATCGACCCAGCCGCCGAGATAACCTGCAGCAGCGCCGATCAGGAGGCCGATCGGCCCCACGGTGATGACGACGAGCAGCACGATGACAAGCGTGACGCGCGAGCCGTAGACGACCCGGCTGAAGATATCCCGGCCGAGTGAATCCGTGCCGAACCAGTTCGTTGCCGACGGCGGCAGCAGGCGCTTGTCGAGGGCCTGCGCCAGCGGATCATAGGGCGCGAGCAGCGGCGCGAAGGCTGCAGCAAGTAGCAGCAGCAGGACGATGGTCAGCCCGATGACGGCTGCGGGGTTGCGCCGGAACGCGAGCCATTGCCGGTAATACTGGCCAAGCCGTGCCTGACGGCGCGACGCGGGGGAATCGGTGATGAGCCAGGCGGCCCAGCCGGACGAAGTCTGTTCGGTCATGGCCATGTCCTCAGCGCGCCCGCGGATCGGCCAGGCGGCCAATGATGTCGGAGAACAGATTGACACCGATGAAGACCGCGCCAACCACCAGCGTGCCGCCGAGCACGGCGTTCATGTCGGCATTGAGAAGGGAATTGGTGATGTAACGACCGAGGYCGGGCCAGGCGAAGATGGTCTCGGTCAGCACCGAACCTTCGAGCAGGTGCATGTAGGAGAGTGCGATCACCGTCACGAGMGGCACGACGGCGTTGCGCAGGGCATGGCCCCAGATGACCTGCCACTCCGACACGCCCTTGACCCGGGCGGCGATGACATATTGCTGCTGCAGCTCGTTGATCATGAAGCTGCGCGTCATGCGGCTGATATAGGCGACGCTCAGCAGGCCCAGGACGGAGGCCGGCAGGATCAGATGGGAGAAAGCGTCCCAGAACGCATCCCACTCACCTTGCATGGCGGCATCGAGCATGATCACGCCGGTGATCGGCGTCACGAAATCCTGATACGCCACCGAAATACGCCCGGGTCCGCTGACCCATCCGAGCTTGGCGTAGAACAGCAGAAGACCCATGAGGCCAAGCCAGAAGACCGGGATCGAATAGCCGATCAAGCCGATGACGCGGGCGATCTGGTCGGGCCAGCGGCCCTGGTGGACGGCAGCGACGATGCCAAGCGGCACGCCGAGCATGATGCCGATCAGCGTGCCCAGCGTCGCCAGCTCGAGCGTCGCCGGGAAGACGGTCTTGATGTCGTCGACCACGGTGTTCGAGGTCAGTACGGAGCGCCCGAGATCGCCGGTGAAGACCTTGCCGATATAAATACCGAATTGCTGCCAGAGCGGCTTGTCGAGGCCGAGGTCCAGCCGCGCCTTGTCGTAGACATCGGCGGGAGCGCGATCACCGACCACGGCGAGCACCGGGTCGATCGGCATCACGCGCGCGATCAGGAAGGTGACGAGCAGAAGCCCGAACATCGTGATGGCGACCGTGCTGAACTCTCGCCCGGCAATCTTGCCCCAGCGACCCGATTTGCCCGCCCATGTCTCGCGCGATGACGCCATGCAACCAACCACTGTACAAAAGCCCGAAGAAGGGCGCTTCCGGAAGCCACGGCGCGCGGGAATGCAATCCCCTCGCCCGTGGCGCTCAACAGAAAAGAATAGAAATAAGCCCGCCGCAGCCATTTAGCCGCGGCGGGTTCCGTCAGAAGACGTGTCTCAGTTCTTGGAGATCGGCCAGTAGAAGTTGGTGTCGGAGCTCGGTCCGATCACCCAACCCTTGACGTTCTTGCGCTCGGCCGTGACCTCGACCTGCTGGTACATGATCACGAAGGGCGAAACCTTCTGGTGCTCGCGCTGCAGGACTTCATAGGTCGCCTTGCGCTTGGCCGCATCGGTCTCGAGCACGGCGGCCTGGGCGACCTTCGTCATGTCCGGGATATCCCAGGCATTGCGCCAGGCCAGCGTCTTCGACTTCGCATCTTCGCCATTGTTCTCGTTGATGGCGAAGGTCTCGGCATTGGTATGCGGATCGAGATAATCCGGACCCCACTGGCCGATATAGATGTCGTGGGTGCGGGCGCGATACTTGGTCAGCGTCTGCTTGCCGTCRCCCGGGATCAGCTCGAGCTTGATGCCGGCCTGGCCCCAGCTCGACTGGATCGCCTGCGCGATATCGGTGATCGGAGCGACCGAGCGAACGTCCATGGTGACGGTGAAGCCATTCGGCAGACCGGCCTTGGCGAGCAACTCCTTGGCCTTGGCGGGATCGAACTTGTAAGGCTTCTCGTCAATGGCTCCCAGGAAGCCCTTCGGCAGGAAGGATTCGTGGTGCTTGTAGGTGCCCTCGACGATGTTGCGCTCGATCGACTGGTAGTCGACCAGCCATTTCAGCGCTTCGCGGACCTCAGGCTTGTTCAGGTTGGCGTTCTTCTGGTTCAGGCCGAGATAGAGAATATAGCCCTTGTCGCCCTGGACGATCTGGATGTCGGACTTCTCCTTCACAGCGGCGAGCTGGTCCTTGGAGAGGTTGCGGGCCATGTCGATGTCGCCCTTCTCGAGCAGCAAACGCTGCGAGGCCGGCTCGGCGACATGGCGTACGATCACGCGCTTGTTCTTCGGCGCACCCTTGTACCAGGTCTCGTTGGCATCGAGCGCATACTGCTCGTTGGGACGATAGGCGCGGACCTTGTAGGCACCGGAACCGGCCGAGTTCAGCTTGAGCCAGGCATTGCCGAAATCGCCGTCCTTCTCGTTCGCCTTGACCAGCTTGGAATCGACGATCGAAGCCACGCCGGAGGTCAGGCAGTTCAGGAAGAAGGTCGGGGCGAAGGGCTTGGAAACGGTGACGACGACGGTGTTGTCATCGGTGGCCTTCACCTTCTCGAGGACATTCTCCTTGGTGAGGCCGAATTGGGTGAGGATGAAGCCCGGCGACTTGTTAAGCGTGACAGCGCGCTGGAAGGAATAGACCACGTCAGCTGCGGTCAGCGCGTTGCCCGAATGGAACTTGACGCCCGGGCGGAGCTTGAACGTGTAGGTGAGATTGTCCTCGCTGACGGTCCATTTCTCGGCAAGCTCGCCGACGAGGTCGTTGTTCTTGGCGAGATCGACGCCGATCAGCTTGTCATAGACATTGGCGCCGACTTCGACGCCGGAGAATTCGAAGGCTTCGGCCGGATCGAGCGTAATGATGTCGTCGATCTGCTTGGCCATGACCACCGTATCCTTCGGCGTCTGGGCCATGGCTGTCGTCGCCATCAACGCCGTAAAGGCGGAGGCAACCATCAATTTCGCAACGTGACGCATGGACTATCCCCATTGGTTCATAGGGCGGCCGTTTCGCCGCCGCTTGGGCGCTATCTGTGGCCAGAACGAGCCCGATGTCCAGCGGCTCGGAAATTGCACAGCGCACTGTTCACAAGCCTGCACTCTTCTTGCGCAACGAATTGATAGACCGACGCATTCTTGCGCAGCGACAGCTTTGCGAGCAATCGAAGCTGGGGCTATCCTCAGGGAGAGCCGTGCCGCGGGCACGCCCGACCGAGCAGGTGTCGCCCTTGGCCATCATCGCCGCGCTGAACCACGTCACCCATTACCGCTACGATCGCCCTGTCGTGCTCGGCCCGCAGATCATCCGGCTGAGGCCCGCTCCGCATTGCCGCGCAGCGGTCAACAGCTACGCGCTCAAGGTCTCGCCAGCGCAGCACTTCGTGAACTGGCAGCAGGATCCGAGCGGCAACTGGCTCGCCCGCTATGTCTTTCCCGAACCGGTGAGCGAATTCCGCATCGAAGTCGATCTCGTCACCGAGCTTTCGATCATCAATCCCTTCGACTTCTTCGTCGAGACCAACGCGGAGGTCTTCCCCTTCGTCTATCCCGAGGAACTCCAGGCGGAACTTGCTCCCTATCTCGTCACCGAACCGGCCGGGCCGCTGCTGATCGACCTCCTCGCCAGGGTTCCGCGCGAGCCGGTCAACACCGTGAACTTCGTCGTTGATCTCAATGCCCGCCTGCAAGGCATGATCGCCTATGGCATCCGCATGGAGCCCGGTGTGCAGGAGCCCGAGCACACGCTCCAGATCAAGTCGGGTTCGTGCCGCGATACGAGCTGGCTTCTCGTCCAGATCCTGCGCCAGCTCGGGCTCGCCGCCCGCTTCGTCTCCGGTTACCTGATCCAGATGAAGGCGGATATCGATCCGCTCGAGGGGCCGCGCGGGACCGACAAGGATTTTACCGATCTCCACGCCTGGGCCGAGGTCTATATTCCCGGCGCGGGCTGGATCGGGCTCGATCCGACATCGGGGCTGCTGACCGGCGAAGGCCATCTGCCCCTCGCGGCGACACCGCATTTTCGCTCGGCCGCGCCGGTGAGCGGCGTTGCCAGCTATGCCGAGACGACCTTCGACTTCGCGATGAGCGTCGAGCGCGTGCATGAAGTGCCGCGCATCACCCTGCCCTTTTCCGACCAGTCGTGGCACCGCCTCGATGCGTTGGGAGAGAGGGTCGATGGCGATCTCGCAGCGCAGGATGTGCGCCTGACGATGGGCGGCGAGCCGACCTTCGTCGCGACCGATGATCAGGAGGGCGCGGAGTGGAACACCGCCGCGGTCGGCCCGACCAAGCGCCGGCGCGCAGACGAACTGATCCGCCGGCTGCGCAGCCGCTTCGCGCCGGGCGGCATGCTGCATTACGGCCAGGGCAAATGGTATCCGGGCGAAAGCCTGCCGCGCTGGGCCTTCGCGCTCTATTGGCGCGAGGACGGCGAGCCGATCTGGCGCAATGCCGCATTGATCGCGCGCGAGCCCGGCGCCGTAACCGGCGGCGACCGTGAACTGGAAGCGGCAACCTCGACCCGCGATGCCGAGACGCTCGCATCGGGCCTTGCGGAGAAACTGGGCGTCGGTGCCGACCATGTCCTGCCCGCCTATGAGGATACCGGCCACTGGCTGCTCAAGGAGGCGCAGCTTCCAGACAATGTCGACCCGCTCGACCCGCGCCTCGCCGATCCGGAGGAACGCGCCCGCATGGCCCGTGTCTTCCAGCTCGGCCTCGGCAATCCGCGCGGCTATGTCATCCCGGTGCAGCGCTGGCAGAGCCAGGCAGGCGACCGGCGCTGGCGCTCCGAGAAATGGACGCTGAGACGCGGCAAGCTCTTCCTGGTCCCGGGCGATTCACCGGTCGGCTATCGTCTGCCGCTCGGCTCGCTGCCAGCCGTGCCGGAGGAGGAATACCCGCATATCCACCCGCAGGATCCGATGGAGGCGCGCGGCCCCCTGCCCTCGCCCGGCAGCGCGCCTGCGGCGCGCGCGGCGGAGCCCGCGCCCACGGTGCACCGGCATGCCCAATTCTCGATCCCGGGCGAGGCCCCCGCAGGCGCCGCGGCCCAGGATCGCGTCGAGCAGGAGATCGGGCGCGAGCATGTGCGCACCGCGCTGAGTCTCGAAGTCAGGGACAATGTGCTCTGCGTGTTCCTGCCCCCCGTCGAGCGCCTGGAGGACTATCTCGACCTGATCGCCAGCGTCGAGGCCGTGGCCGAGCAGACCGGGATCGCCGTCCATATCGAGGGTTATGCTCCGCCCTCCGACCCGCGCCTCAATGTCATCAAGGTGACGCCCGACCCCGGCGTGATCGAGGTCAATATTCATCCTGCAAAGAGCTGGCGCGATGCGGTCGAGATCACGCGTGGCGTCTATGAGGAGGCGCGTCAGGCCAGGCTCTGCGCCGAGAAATTCATGGTGGACGGCCGCCATACCGGAACGGGCGGTGGCAACCATGTCGTGCTCGGCGGTGTCACGCCGTCCGACAGCCCCTTCCTGCGCCGCCCCCATCTGCTGAAGAGCATCATCCTCTACTGGCAGCGACACCCCTCCCTCTCCTTCCTGTTCTCCGGCCTGTTCATCGGGCCGACCAGCCAGGCGCCACGCATCGACGAAGCCCGGCACGACCAGCTCTACGAGCTCGAAATCGCCCTTGCGGCGGTGCCGAAGCCGGGTGAGAAGCCGATTCCGCTCTGGCTCGTCGACCGGCTGTTCCGCAACCTGCTGGTCGATGTTTCCGGAAACACCCACCGCACCGAGATCTGCATCGACAAGCTCTATTCGCCGGACGGGCCGACAGGCCGGCTGGGCCTGATCGAGTTCCGCTCCTTCGAGATGCCGCCGGATGCGCGCATGTCACTGGCGCAACAGCTTCTGGTGCGCGCGCTGATCGCCTGGTTCTGGCGCGAGCCGCAGCAGGGCAAGCTGGTGCGCTGGGGCACGAGCCTGCATGACCGCTTCATGCTGCCGGAGATGATCTGGCAGGATTTCCGCGAGGTGCTCGCCGATCTCGCACATGCCGGCTATCCGTTCGACCCGGTCTGGTTCGAAGCACAGCAGGAGTTCCGCTTCCCGTTCTACGGCAAGGTCAACCATGGCGGTGTCGAGCTCGAGCTGCGCCAGGCCCTCGAACCCTGGCACGTCATGGGCGAGCAGGGAGCGATCGGCGGCACCGTGCGCTATGTCGATTCCTCGGTGGAGCGGCTGCAGGTCAAGGCAAGCGGGCTCGTTCCCGGTCGCCACGTCATCACCTGCAACGGACGGCGCCTGCCGATGACCCCGGTCGCGGGCTCCAGCGAGGCGATCGCAGGCCTGCGCTTCAAGGCCTGGCAGCCGGCCTCAGGGCTGCACCCGACAATTCCCGTGCATGCGCCGCTGACCTTCGACATCGTCGATAGCTGGGTCGGCCGGTCGCTCGGCGGCTGCGTCTACCATGTCGCCCATCCCGGTGGGCGCAATTATGAGACACCGCCGGTGAATTCCTACGAGGCCGAGGCACGCCGCCTCGCCCGTTTCGAATCCATCGGTCATAGTCCCGGCGCGCTGGTGATTCCGGTGGAAGAGCGCAGCCCGGAATTTCCGATGACCCTCGATCTGCGCCGTCCAGCAGGACTCTAACCAAGGCCATGGCTTTGCAGGGCCGATCGCCGTCGACACGTCTCCGAGCGGAGCGGCGCAATGCGCTGCTGGCCGATTATCGCCCCTTGCCCGGAGCCTATGACGAGTTCATGGCGCCCGATGGCAGTGTACGTCCGCATTGGGAACCGTTTCTCGCCGAGTGGAGCGGGCTCTCCCAGGATGAACTCGGCCATCGCTTCGGGCTCGCGGATCGCCATGTCCGCGACACCGGCGTGTCCTATCGCGTGCATGGCGATCTCGATGCGAGCGACCCGCTGGCCGGGGAGCGCTCCTGGCCGCTGAACCATGTCCCGCTCATCATCCCCGGCGCGGAATGGCAGACCATCGCTGCCGGCGTGGCGCAGCGTGCGACGCTGCTCTCCTCCCTGCTTGGCGACATCTATGGACCCGGCGAGATGATCGCCAAGGGCCTGCTGCCCGCGGCGGTCGTAACCGGCAGCCCGGACTATCTGCGCCCGCTGCAGGGCACGGCCAATGGCGGCACGCTCCAGCTCTATGCCGCCGATCTCGGACGCGGGCCGGATGGCCGCTGGTGGGTGCTCGGCGACCGTACGCAGGCCCCGTCCGGAGCGGGCTATGCGCTGGAGAACCGGCTGGCCCTGGGCCGCGCCTTTCCGGACCTGTTCCGGACCATGAATGTCGAGCGATTGGCCTCGTTCTTCCAGGGTTTCCGGGCCGGTCTCGCGGCAAGCTCGCGCCGGGTCGAGCCGCGGATCTGCCTGCTGACACCGGGCGCGCTCAACGAAAGCTATTTCGAGCACGCCTATCTCGCACGCTATCTCGGCTTCCTGCTGGTCGAAGGCGGCGACCTCCTGATGCGCGACGGACGCGTCCATGTCCGCACCATCGCGGGCTTGAAGCGTGCCGACGTGATCTGGCGGCGGATCGACGGCGATTTCTCCGACCCGCTCGAGCTCAACTCAGCCTCCGCGCTCGGCGTCGCCGGTCTCGTCCAGGCGGTGCGGCAAGGCAATGTCCAGATCGCCAATGGGCTCGGCTCGGGCGTCGTCGAAGCGCGAGCCCTCATGGGCTTCCTCCCGGCCCTCGCCGAACATATCCTCGGCGACGAACTGATCCTGCCGCATATCGCGACCTGGTGGTGCGGGCAGCAGCG
>NZ_JBFTRC010000163.1:0-12654 GCF_056399325.1 Allobosea sp. 01N443 | reverse complement strand
GAGCCGACCAGCGTGACCTCGCAGCGCGCCGCATAGGCCTCGATCAGGCCGCGCGTATAGTCGCGGGCGACGGTTCCAGGCGTCGCCAGGACCGAGATCAGTCCGCTGCGGGTGGTCTCGGCTGCTGGCTTGATCGCCGGGACGGTGCCGACGAAGGGGATGGTGAAGCGGGCGCGCAGCGCCGGCAGCACCAGAGTCGAGGCGGTGTTGCAGGCGATCACCACAAGATCAGGATGACAGCGCGCAATCAGCCGCTCCATGACCTGCAGGACGCGGTCGACAAGCTCCGCCTCGCTGAGCCGGCCATAGGGGAAGCCGGCGTCATCGGCGGCGTAGACGATGCGTGCGTCCGGGCGGGCGCGCGTGGTTTCGGCCAGCACTGTCAGGCCGCCCAGCCCGGAATCGAAGACCAGAATGGTGGGTTGGCGGCGTGGCATCACGGCTGCGCCATAGGCTGTTCCGGCCAGAAGATCGACCCGCATGCGTCGGCGCCTGCACAGGAGATGGATGAGCGCTTCATTGGGCCAGAGCCCGGTTAAGGAGTGGTCAAGGAACTCCTGGCCGCCATGATTCTATTTAATTGACTCTGTCCACTAATTGGCACGATCCTGATCCTCGGAGATCATCATGGCCGCCACAGATAGCCCCGCGATCGCTGCGATCCGACGCTTCAACCGCTTCCACACGCGCTGGATTGGAGCACTTGGTGGCAGCCTGCACGGCTCCGGTTTCGCGTTGGCCGAGTCGCGCGTGCTCTATGAGTTGGCTCAACGTGACGATTGGCTCGCAAGCGAGTTGGCACGCGAGCTTGCCCTCGATCCCGCCTATCTCTCCCGCATTCTCAAGGGCTTTGCTGCTGCCGGCTGGCTGAGACGCGAGCGTTCTCCCGACGACGGGCGGGCTTCGCACCTGCTGTTGACGCGAGAGGGGCATGACGCCTTTCGGCCGCTGGATGAAGCGTCGCGCGATCAGGCCGGCTCGATTCTGGCGCGGCTCGGACAGGCTGAACAGGCGGATCTGGTCGAGGCGCTGGGAACCGCCGAGCGGCTATTGTCAGGAGCCTGCGAGCGGAAGTGGCAACCGCTCATCCGCGAGCACAGACCCGGCGATATCGGTTGGGTGATATCGGCGCATGGCCGGCTCTATGCGGAAGACTATGGCTGGGACATCAGCTTCGAAGCGCTGGTCGCGGAGATCGCGGCGAAATTCCTGCGGGACTTCGTGCCTGGCAAGGAGCGCTGCTTCATTGCGGAACTGGACGGGATGCCCGTGGGCTCGGCCTTCGTAGTTCGAGAGTCGGACGAGGTCGCCAAACTTCGGCTCGTGCTGGTCGAGAAGCGCGGGCAGGGGCTCGGTCTCGGCAAGGCGCTGGTGCAGGAGGCGGTCGGCTTCGCGCAATCGGCTGGTTATCGGCGCATGATCCTGTGGACCAATGATATACTGCACGCTGCGCGTGGTATCTATCTTGCCGCCGGCTTCAGGCTCATCGCCGAGGAGGCGCACCATTCCTTCGGGCAGGATCTGGTGGGGCAGAACTGGGAGCTGGAACTGGGACGCTAAGCCTTCAGCCGCGCCACGGCCGCCGCCGCCGCCCGCCCCGCCAAGGTCGCGCCGCCGACCGTCATCGCACCGCCGCCGGCCGTCGCCTCGCCCGCGATCCAGATGCGACCGCCGATCGGCTCGGCAAGCCTGTCCCGGGCCGCCTCGAAGCCGGGGCGGCATACCGAATAGGAGCCATGCGAGAACGGATCGGTCCACCAGGCGGGGAATGACACGCCGGTGACGGCCTTGCGAAAGCTCGCGCCGACCATCTTGGCCAAAAGCTCGGTCACATGATCCCGTGCGGCGGCGGTTCCCGCGCGGGAAAGGTCGCGCGCATAGTCCCCGCCGCAATAGGCGATGACGATGTCCTTGTCGTCCGGGAAGAGGTCGACATTCATCATCGCCTTGGGTGAACCGGCTTCAAGATAGCTCATGCCGGGCTTGATGCCGAAGCGATCACCCTCGACCTTGAGCGCGATCTTGGTGAGGGCGCCCATGCCGATTCCATTCAGGGCGTCGCGGGTTCGGGCAGGCAGTGCAGGCGTGAAGCGAATGTCGCCGGCCTTCAGAACGCCGACCGGCACGGTGACGATGCAGGCGCGTGCCTTCAGCGTTCCCGAGCGCGTCGTGATCTCGACGCCGGGCCCGTCCCAGCGAATGGCTTCGACCGGTTCGCCAAGGCGGATATCGAGCCCTTCGCCATGGCGCGCGACAAGATTGCCGTAGCCCGAAGGGACGACGAAATCGTCGCCGCTCCACAGGCGTTGGTAGTCGCGCGCCGAGATGCGATCGGATTCCTCCCCGATCGAGAGCAGCAACCCGGAGGTGGCGACGGGCGTCATATCCGGGCCGAGGTCTCCGAGCAGCTCGGCAACCGAGAGATCGCGCTTCGAGATATCGACGGTTTCGAGCTTGCGGTCGATTTGCCTGAAGGCACCGCGCCGTTTGACCCGCTCGGCATCCGACATCGGTTGCCCGTTGGCGAAAACCTGGAAGCCGCCGCCCCAGGATTCATTCGGCGTCGGGATACCGAGATCGGCGGCGATCTTCACCCAGGGATTTCGCTCCGCCCAGTGGATGAACATCGCGCCGGCGTCGTAGGCGGCGCCAAGCGAGGTGTCGGTGAAGGCACGGCCACCGACCCGGTTGCGGGCCTCGATGATCACGACCTGGCGTCCCGCCGCTTTCAGTTCGCGTGCGGCTGCGATTCCGGCTGCGCCTGCGCCGATGACGACGACATCGAGATCGCCGGCCAAGGCAGGGCCGGGCGCGCCCGCAGCGGCTGCGGCGAGCGCAGTTGAGCCCATGAGAAAGGTCCGGCGGTCGAGCATCATCAACAATGTCCGCAGCGGTCTGGCGCCATGATGCGCGACTGCTTGTGCGTTGCAATACGCAACCTGCTTTGCGGCCGGATCACGGCAATCACGAGATCGGGAGGAGGGCGCGAGCGGGGCTGAGTTCCGGGGGGATGTCTGCAGTATAGAATACATATAAATTAGAACGCTTCTCCATTGGATGGATTCTATTGTTACTTCCTTGATTGAGAATCGATTGACAGAATTCGACTCTATTTCTATCGAGTGCTGGCTTTACTGAATTGATAAAGCTTAGTTTTCAGCAATTTTAAACTGCAGGCTGCGCATCCAATGCATTGGCAGCGCCGGCAGGGGCGGGGTTCTGACTATGGGTGGGCATTCTGGCGGGCTGCGTTGCGGCGTGGCGCTTGGCGTTCTTGTGTTGATGACAGCGTCACAAGCTGGTGCACAGCAGCGTGTTCAGGCCGCACAGCAGCCGGTTTTTCCTCAATCGGCCGAGGGACCCGTCGTTCTGGACACCATTACCGTGCAGGGGGAGGGAATCAGTGGTGCGCCGCTGATCGCCGGGCCGACGACGACCCGCACGACCCGCGAAGAACTCGACAGGCAGCAGGTCCAGAGCATTTCCGACCTGGCCAACCGGGTCGAAGCGGGCATCAGCTTCAATCGCCAGAATAACAGCATCAATATTCGTGGTCTCGATGGCCCGCGCGTGCTGACCACGGTCGACGGCATCAGGCAGCCGTTCCTGACCGACACCCGGATCGATCGCAGTTCGACCAACGCCTTCGACTTCGATGCGTTGTCCACGCTCGACCTGCTGCGCGGCGGCAGCGGCGCCAGCGTGCTCGGCTCCGGGGCTCTGGGGGGCGTGCTTGCCGTCCGAACGCTCGACCCCAAGGACCTGATCAAGGGCGGCCGCCAGTTCGGTGCGCTCGCAAAGACCGGCTAYGACAGTACCGACGAGGCCTGGTTCGGCAGTGCCGCAGTCGCGGCGCGGCTCCAGCAGACCTATTTCCTGCTCCAGGGTAGTTTCCGCGACGGGCATGAAACAGGCAACAGGGGGACGATCGACAGCATCGGACCGACCCGGACGATGCCGAACCCGACGGATTTCACGCAATACGGGCTGCTCGCGAAGATCCAGCACTATGTCGACGATGTGCACCGGTTCGGCATTACCGGCGAGTTGTTCAAGCGCGAGGACAAGGTCAACGTCCTCACCTCGACCGTGTCGCCCACCGGCAATTTCCGCCCGGGAAACTATGACACCGGCGAGGATGTCGAGCGTCAGCGCGTCTCGCTGACCTATGATTACAAGCTGCCGGGTGGCTTCCTCGACGAGGCCCACGCCAATCTCTACTGGCAGAACGTCAAGCGTAACGCGCTGGTCTCAGCCTACCGCTTCACCAGCGTCATCGGTCCCTATACCCGCAACAACGAAACCGAGCAGGAGGCCTTCGGCTTCAACGGCCATGTCGTGAAGAGCTTCCAGACTGGCATCTTCTCGCACGGCATCACGCTCGGCACCGAACTGCGCACGACGACGCTGAACCAGTATTCGGCCGGTGTCGACAATTGCCGCCGCCCCTATACCGGCGCCTTCACCGCCTGCAACAACCTGCACACCAATCAGGCCGACCAGCCGAAGGTCGACGGCAATGCGATCGGCGTTTTCGCGTATGACGAGATCGGCATGCTCGACAACCGCCTGCGCCTCACGCCCGGTGTTCGGTTCGACTGGTATGAGGAGAAGCCGCAGAACACGCCGGCCTACACCAATGGCGGCTCCAGCCCGGTCGGCTTGCCGCCGTCCTCCAGTGACAGCGCCTGGTCGCCGCGGGTGCGGCTTGAATACGACGTCCTCAAGGACGCCGGCATGTTCAAGGATGTTACAGCTTTCGCGCAGTGGTCGAAGGGTTTTCGCGCGCCGACTGCAAGTGAGCTCTATGGCCGCTTCGGGGCGGTTGGGACCTATCTGCGCATCGGCGATCCCACGCTGCGCCCTGAAACCAGCAACGGCATCGATGTCGGCTTCCGCTTCGGTGACCGGGCCTTCGGTGGTTCGGTGACATATTTTCACACCAATTACCGCAACTTCATCGAGACCGTGCAGATCGCGCCGCCGAATGCACTCTATCCGCAGGGCGGCATTCAGGGGCCGCGGAACGTCGCGCGGGCCGAGATCCAGGGCGTCGAGGCGAATTTCCAGTATGCCTTCGCCGAGAACTGGCTGGCGCGCGGCTCCTTCGCCTATACCCGGGGTCAGAACAAGGACACCGACACGTTCCTGAACTCGATTCCGCCGATGCAGGGTATCGTCGCAATCGCCTATGGAACAGACATCTGGGGCGCCGAGGTCTCGACCAAGCTCGCTGCCGCACGTGACGACGTCGCTGCAACGACCGGCACGAATGCCGGTTTCAAGGCTCCGGGCTATGCGCTCTTCAATGCTTCGGCGTGGTGGCGGCCGACGAAGCTCGCCGATATCGAGCTGCAGGTCGGCGTCTACAACATCTTCGACCGCAAGTACTTCGATGCGGTCAACGTTCCGACGGGCACGCTTGCCCAGGCGCGCGACTACTACACCGAGCCGGGCCGCACGGTGAAGGCGACGTTGAAGTACCAGTTCTAGAGTCACCCCGCGGGCGGAGTAACAAGAAGGGCCGGGCAGGGATGCTCCGGCCCTTCCGGTTCGTCACGAAGGGGAACGTCTATTCGCCCTCGGGGGCTTTCACCGGGCGCGGATGTCGGGGCCCCTCCGCCAGGGATTTGAACACGCCGCGCAGGGTGCGCGCCTCCTGCTCGGTCATCTCCAGGCGATGCAGGATGTCGCGCAGATTGGCGGTCATGACCGGCTTCTTGCCGGGCGGGAAGAAGCCGCAGCGCTCGAGTTCGCCTTCGAGATAGCCGAACATCGAAAACACCGTCTCACGAGTCGCGGGCGGGGAGGGATTGTTCTCGCGGAAGGGCGGCTCGCCATCCGTCGTCTTGAACCACTCGTAGCCGGCCAGCAGCACGGCCTGCGCGAGATTGAGCGAGGCGAAGGCCGGGTTGACGGGAAAGGTCAGGATCGCGTCGGCGAGCGAGATCTCTTCATTGGTCAGTCCGATGCGCTCGCGACCGAACAGGATGCCGACGCGCTCGCCGCCGCCGACACGCTCGGCCAGGGACGGCATCACCTCGGCTGGCGTGAAGACGCGCTTCATCTGGCCGCGTTCGCGGGCGGTGGTGGCGAGCACATGATTGAGATCGGCCGTCGCGGCGGCGGCGTCAGGGTAGAGCCGGGCATTCTCGAGGATATGGGTCGCACCGGAGGCTGCGGCGGTTGCACCCTTCTTGAGGCCTCCACCGGCGGGCCAGCCATCGCGAGGGGCCACGAGTCGCATCTCGGAAAGGCCGAAATTCGCCATGGCGCGAGCGCTCATGCCGATGTTCTCGGCCATTTGCGGTTCGACCAGAATGATGACCGGGGCGGGGGTTCGCGTGGCGGGGCGGGTGCGGTCAGTGCCTGAGCCGGTCATCGGGTACTCTGTGATATCGGTCTCGCCCGGTTCTGGGACCGGGCTCGAAAGCCCGATCCTATCAGCCTGCGGCAAGAGCGGCGTCAAGCGCTACGGCGCAGGCCAAAGCCGAACCCGGCCTCCACCTTGGTGTCCATCCTGCGCTGCTGCGGTATCCGTTCTTCCTTGATCCGGAAGCTGGAGACGAGGCCGTTCAAGCGCTGGATCTGGCCGGTGAGCGAGCTGGCCGACGCGGCGCTCTCCTCGGCGAGGGCTGCGTTCTGCTGGGTCATCTCGTCCATATGGGCGACGGTCTGGCTCATCTCATCGATGCCGTTGGCCTGCTCGGCCGAGGCTGCGGAGATGTCTGAGACAGTGGCGGAGACCTTTTTCGAGGCTTCGACAATCTTTCCGAGCGCCTCGCCGGCCGAACGGACCAGTCCGACACCTTGTGCGACCTCGACACCCGATTCGCTGATCAGCGAGGTGATGTCCTTGGCCGCTTCCGAGGAGCGCTGGGCCAGGGTGCGGACCTCCGAGGCGACCACCGCAAAACCCTTGCCGGCATCGCCGGCGCGGGCTGCCTCGACGGCTGCGTTGAGCGCAAGCAGGTTCGTCTGGAAGGCGATCTCGTCGATCACCGACGTGATATCCGAGATCTTGCGCGAGGCCTGCTCGATCCGCGCCATCGCGGCGACGGCATCGGTGACGATCGCACCGCCCTTCTCTGCAACTTCGGTCGCCTCGTTGGCCAGCAGAACGGCCTGGCGGGACGACAAGGCCGATGCCTTGACGGATGCGGCGAGCTCTTCCGTCGTCGCGGCGGTTTCCTCGAGCGAGGAGGCCTGCTCCTCGGTGCGCTTCGAGAGGTCGTCGGCGCCCATATTGATCTCGCGTGCGGCATTGGCGACGTCGACCGAGGTCGTCTGGATCGTCGCGACGGTCTCGGAGAGGCGGTTCACCGCGCGGTTGAAGTCGTCGCGGAGCTTGAGATAGTCGGCTGCGACATTGTCGTCGATGCGGTAGGTCAGATCGCCCTGAGCGAGCATTTCCAGGCCAGCGGCGAGCAGCCCGACGACATGCTGCTGTTCCCTAGCGAGCATCGCCCGCTCGGCCTCGACGCGCTGGCGCTCTGCCTCGTTGCGGCGACGCTCTGCATCGGTCAGGCGTTCCTGCTCGGTGGTCTGAGCTTCGAGCCGGCGCATCTCGAGGCCGTTTTCTTTAAAAATCAGCACGGCCCGGGCCATTTCGCCGACTTCATCGCGACGCGTCTGGCCCTCGATCTCGGCATCGAAATCGCTGGCGGCGAGCCGCTCCATCGTGCCCTTCAACCGGGCCAAGGGGCCGGTGATGCTCTTCGCCGACATCCACATCGCACCACCCAGGCCAATCAACAGGCCAAGCAGGCTGCCGCCRATGACAATGGCGATGGTGCGCTTAGTCTCCGAGCTCAACCTTGCGCTGGTCGTCTCGGTATCCTTTCCGAGCATGTTGTTGAAATCGGTGATGTTGCGGACGACCGCGGTGAGCTTGCCGTCGAGTTCGTCCATCACGGCCAACGCCCGTTCGTTTTCGTCATTGGCGCCGTAATAGAGGGCGCGATCGACGCCCACCTTGATGTCGGTGACCTGCTTGGTCAGGGCATCGTATTCGGCGGCCCGCTCCGGAAGGTGGGACTGTCCCTCCTTCAGCAGTTCGAGCGCCTGACCATAGGAGCGCTGCAACTGGCTCTGGGCATTGCGCGCACCATCCGTCTCGCGAGGATAGGCAATGACCTTGTAGGCCTGAGCCAGAATATCATTTGCGGCGCGCGCCGAACGGGCTGTGGCAAGCGTCGCCTTGCTGCGCGAATTGATCAGCTCGGAATAAGTGCTGTCGACTTTGCTCAACTGCACGCTGCCAAGAATCGTCGCGGCCACGCCAATCAACCCGACAATCAGCATCGCAGCTGCGATCTTGATGCTGATACGAATATTACCTAACGTCATGCTGATCGGCCCTCGAAGCGCTCGCAACAGCTGGAGCTGCGCAGCTCCGTGGCATTTCGGCGTTAAGAAAGCTGAAATTGATCGATCGGCGCGCGTTTGTTTTCTGTACGAGACCTTTGGAGGCGGGGTCCGGCCATGAGCCGCGCAAGTATTCTTGCGGCCTGAACTGCATGGCCGGCGCCCTGTTTTGGTCCTTTCGGGCCCCGCCGGGACCCCGAAACGGCAGGGGAGCGCCTCAGCGCTCCGCCGCCGCCTCCACAGCACGCATCAMGCGAAGCATGTTGCCGCCCGCGAGCTTCTCCAGGTTCTCTTCCGACCAGCCACGGCGAATCAATTCGGCGATCAGGGCCGGGAAGGTCGAGTTGTCCTCCAGTCCTTCCGGCGCGGTGCCGCCGAAGAAGTCCGAGCCAATGCCGATATGGTCGTAGCCGATGCGCTTGGCGAGATAGTCGAGATGGTCGCAATACTGCGCCAGCGTCGCCGTCGGGCGCGGGCCGGATTTGGCGACGATCTCTGCCTCGGCCTTCTTGTAGTCCATGCCGTCCGGTGTCTTGCCGTACTGGTCCTTGGCGGGACGGTGCCAGTCGCGCGAGGCCTGGTTGATGAAGTCAGGCACGAAGGTCGCCATGACGATGCCGTTGTTCCCGGCGACGCGATCGAGCACATCGTCAGGCACGTTGCGGGGGTGGTCGCAGAGCGTGAACGCGTTCGAATGGGACCAGACGAGCGGCGCATTGCTGACGTCGAGCGCATCATGCATCACCTTCGGCGAGACATGGGCCAGGTCGACGATCATGCCGAGCCTGTTCATGCGACGGACCACGTCCTTGCCGAAGGCGGAAAGCCCGTTATGGCGCGGGGCATCGGTCGCCGAATCGCACCAGTCATGCGTGCCGTTATGGCAGAGCGTCATCAGGCGCACGCCAAGGGCTGAATAAGCATCGAGGGCGTCGAGCTCGTTGTCTATCGCCGAGCCGTTCTCGATCGTCATGAACAGGGCGATCCTGCCCTCGGCCTTCGCAGCCTCGACATCGGCGGCGGAGAGGCCCGGGCGGAAGACCTTCGGATGCTTCGCTAGTACATTCTGCATCAGCGCGATCTGGGCCAGCGCGAAGCCGGCGGGCTTCGGGTGGTTCGGCGGGACATAGGCTGCGAAGAACTGGCCCGCAAGCTTGCCCGCCTGCATGCGCGGAATGTCGGTGTCGGTCTCGGGATGGACCTTGGTCAGGTCATAGGCCGCGACATCGCCCTTCGCCTTGGCATCGAGCCGGATCACATAGGGCAGGTCGTTATGGCCGTCGATCAGCGGGGCGCGCTCGAGCAGAGCGAGCGCCGCGGCATAGGCATTGTCCTGGACTGGAGTTTTGGCGAGGGCCATGGCGCACCTTGGAGGGGATTCGAAACGGTGGGGATCGTGGCAGGGCTTTGCAGGCGAGGCGAGGGGCGATGACGCATGCCGGCTCGCTGTCTGGTGCGTGCGGCGTCAGGCCCGAGCCTGACCCGGTCTCCTGGCGAAGCATAATTCCCGGCGGCGGCAAGCGCCCCCGGGAATGACGGCATCTTCGCCTCAGGTGAAACGGGCCGGTGCAAACGGGGCAGGATCGACGAAGACCTTCTCGCCGGTCACCATCTCGGCAACCATGCGCCCGGTCACTGCGGCCAGCGTCAGCCCGTGATGGGCATGACCGAACGAGAACCAGAGATTGCGGTGCTTCGGCGCCGGGCCGATGATCGGCATCATATCAGGCGTGCAGGGGCGGTTGCCGAGCCAGGGCTCGGCATCGACCCGCTCGCCGAGCGGGAACAGCGTCTTGGCGATCGGTTCTGCGCGAGCGAGCTGAACCGGCGTCTTTGGCGAGTCGCGCAGCGCGAACTCGGCGCCCGTGGTCAACCGAATGCCCTTCACCATCGGAGCCAGGAAATAGCCGCGCTCGGTGTCGAGGACAGGGTGGTTCAGCACGGCGTTGCCGAGCGGCTTGTAGTGCATGTGGTACCCGCGCTTGACCGCGAGTGGCAGGTGGTAGCCGAGCCGGTTGGTCAGGACATCGGCCCAGGGGCCGAGCGCGATCACTGCGTCATGTGCGCTGGCGCGGGTGCCGTCGGCGAGCGCGATGCTCCAACCCTGGCCGTCCTGCGCGAGCGTGCCGGCATCGCCCTGCGCAAGTTGTCCGCCGAGCTTTTCGAACAGAGCGACATAGGCCTTCGACAGGCCAAGCGGGTCGATCACCGTGACCGGGTCGGTCCAGTGCAGGCCGCCGATCAGGCTCTGGTCGAGATGGGGCTCCTCGGCTCGCAGCGTCGCGACATCGAGCGGGCGGTAGTTCAGCCCGAATTCCTTGTTCCACTTGGCCGCCTCGGCCAGCCTTGCATCCTGCTCGGCCGCAGAGCGGAAAACCTTCATCCAGCCCTTGCGGCGCAGCAGATGCGTCGCCCCGGCTTCGGCCGCGAGCGCGTCATGCTCGGTGACGCAATGCTCGATCAGGGTGGCGTATTGGTGAGCGATCGCCTCGTGCTTGGAGGGGCGCGAATGCAGCCAGTAGGACAGCAGGAAGGGCGCGAGCTTGGGAATCGCGTTCCAATGATAGGACGCGTCGATGGTGTTGTTCATCGCGTAGCGGAACAAGGCGCCGAAATCATGCGGGAAGCCGTAGGGATAAACGCCTTCGCGCTGGATCAGTCCGGCATTGCCATAGCTGGTTTCCTCGCCTGGTCCGCGCCGGTCGACCAGCAACACGGACCGGCCGGCCTTCTGCAGGTGCAGCGCCACCGAGATGCCGACGATCCCCGCGCCGAGAACAATCGTATCGGTCCGCATTTTTACGCTCCTGTCAGCCCTGTTGCCGCGCTCAAAATACCGCTCTGCGCCGCGATGTCAGCGGCATGGTGTATCTTTGCGGTCGAACGGCGAAAGTTTCGCAAGTTTTGCGCCAACCAGGTGCGGATCGCGCGCTGCGCTTACAAACTGTTCCCTTCCGCGCAAGATTCTGCGCCACGCAGAACCGGTCTTCCCGAACGGCGGGTGACGCCGGCGCCGGGATCGGCCAGTGTGGCGCAGTTGTCGCACCGATTCAGGCCTTCATGCTCTCGCGTTTCGCCGCCTTCCTCGCTGCAGGCCTTGCCCTTCTCGGCCGCTACGGCACGCAGGGCTTCGCACTTTCAATCTTTCTGGGGCTGGCACTGCCGCAGTTCTCGGCGGCGGCGCGGCCGCTGCTGCCGGTCACTATCTTCTGTTTCACCACGGTCGTCTTCCTGCGCGCCGATTTCAGCATCATAACCGGGCTGATCCGCCGTCCCGGCAAGCTGATCGTCACCTGCCTGTGGCTCATTCTCGGCCCGGCGGTGCTGATCGGCGCTGCGTTCCTGCTCGTCGGTCGCGCGGCACTCGATCCCGGCCTGATCCTCGGGCTTGCCATCATGGGCGCGGCGCCGCCGATCATGTCTTCGCCGGCGGTCGCGATCCTCTACGGCTTCGAGCCTTCGCTGATCATCGCGGGCGTGGTGGTGACCACGGTGCTCAGTCCGCTGGTGGCCCCGGTGGTGGTGGAGCTGCTGGCGGGGGCTGCCGTGCCGCTCGATCGCTGGGCGCTGACGCTCCGTCTCGTGCTGTTCGTCGGCGGCGGCATGGTGGTGGCGGCGATCCTGCGGCACTGGCTCGGCGCAGCCCGGATCCGGGCGATGAAGGCCAATCTCGATGGCTTTGGCGTGCTGATGTATTTCATCTTTGCCATTGCGGCGATGGATGGCGTGACGCGGACAGCCATGGCCAATCCCGGACAGGTCATGCTGTTCCTGGCCATCGCCTTTTCGGTTTCCGCCGCCGGCCTTCTGCTCACGACACTCGCCTTGCGGATGTTCAAGCGCTCGGAACGCTTCATGATCGGCTATGGCACCGGTCAACGGAACATGGGGTTGCTGGTTGCGGCGCTTGGGGCCGGCGTGCCGCAGACRACTTTCCTGTATTTTGCGCTGGCGCAGTTCCCGATCTACCTGCTGCCCTGGCTGCTGCGCGGCATCGCCGGGAAGATCAAGCGCGCTGAAACGCCTGCTGACGCGGGTTGACGATCCGGCCTGAGACGATCGCTCCAGCAATCCAGGAGCGATGCCATGATCACTCTCTATTCCGGGCCTCTGAGCCTGTTCTCCCGCAAGGTCGAGATCGCGCTGCGGGAGAAGGGCCTCGCCTTCGAGCGTATCATGGTGCCGTTCAACCAGGTGACTGGCTACGATCCGCGCCACCCCGAAGTGCTGGCGCTCAACCCGAAGCGGCAGGTTCCGGTGATCAATGACGAGGGGCTCGTCCTCTAC
>NZ_JBFTRC010000162.1:0-12657 GCF_056399325.1 Allobosea sp. 01N443 | reverse complement strand
AAATGCGCCAGGTGACCGGGCGGCACGAACTCATGCAGCGAAGGCGGCAAAAGCCAGCCCTGATCGACATCCCAAGAGCGAAACACTTTGGCCATGAGCCAGTGAATCATCCCGAAGCCACCCGGTCCAGAGGATTACTCGGACGGGCTCCTAGGCAAGCATCTTAGCCCTGGCGGATCGATGTATCGAGAACTATCGCCAGCTCGCGATTCATGAGCCCCGCTCGCGGCCGCGCACCCGCTCTCGCGCGGGATCGCTCGATCCAGCGAGATGCGCGCACGCGCCCGCCGCGTCACGTTTCATCGACTGCTCGCGAAATCCTCCTCCGTGTCGAGGCGCGCGAACCCATTGACGATCAGATCGTATTTCACCACTGAAACTGCCAGGTTCCGTGCCCAATCGACCACGTCATTCCAGGGATCGACCACCCTTCCCGTCGCAGAAAGAAAGGTAATGACCGTCGCGATCTCCGTCTGACCGCGGACGACAAGCACGCCACCCAAGCCCAATATTAGAATTCCGCCTACGCTATAACTCAGATTCATCAGAAAATTCATTGAGAACTTCAAAGCGAATATTCCCATACTAATATCAAATACGATATTTAAATCGTCGTCATTCTGATTATCTCTGCCATATTTGCTGACAGTCAAAATATCAGATCCAATTTTCGCAATAAAACTATTCTACCAGCAACTCTTGGATTGATTGCCCTCTGAATCAATGGAACAATAACGATTTGCGGCGCGAGAATTGCTGCACTCACCAGCGCCATTCGCGGCTCCAGTATCAAAAGGTAGCTGAAGACGCTGATCAAGAACCCAATCTCCACGATCGGGATACTGATGCTGGACCCGACGAAAGCGCCAACATCGTCACTTTCCGCCATAATCATTGACAGACCGACGGCATCGTTACCGTCTTGTCGTGACTTGGCCGAGCGCGTTGCAAGGCGAGTGTCGATCGCAACGCGCAGGGCCCGGGTCGCACTTTCCCCAATCCAAGCTCGATAGAGATTCATGAGGAGCTTGAGCAGCCCAAAACTGAGTATGATCACGGCTTGTGCGGTCACAAGCAGGAGAATGTCCCTGACCGCCCCTCCTTTGACCGCCGTATCGATCACCCTTCTTTGAATTTCGATTGGCGCGGCATTCAAGAGGAATACAGCGACAGAAATGACGGAAACCCATAATTGATGCCATCCGCTGATGCGAAAGACAAAATGAAAGAGAGACTTCGGCAGCGGTTCCGAGCCAGACAAATTTAGAGAAGTAGATGAAGGCTGGCTGAACATATGATTATTATTCGAACGAGACTGTTCGTTTGCGCCCAACCGCGACCACGCTCCGGCATCGTGGCATAAACAGCAAACTCTTTGGTATTCGGAGTGAGAATGCCCCGACGTTCGGCTGGAGAGCCCGTCGTGCGCGACCGGTTGAGCCCAAGTCGATGAGATGGGCGCCCCAATGGGCACGCTGCCGCCTGCTGGGAGAAGTGGCCAATGGAATTGGGGTCACGGCAAGTGATCCAGCCTCCTTACCGGGCCAAGCCTTCATCCCGTAGGCCGATCGTCGCATGGATGGGCGAATGGTTGGACCCAGATCGTTCATCAGGATACGCTCCACGCCAGGCTGATCATCATCGTTAGCTCAGCAGCCGACAGTTCCGTTGACCTGGATCAACTCCGCAGCGCCGGTCTGATCCTAAGGGCTGCGGCCCCCTGCGTCTGACATTGCGCTGAAACGAGGGCGGACTCAGCGCGATCTGAGGCTCAGGAGATAGGAGATGATGTCGTCGATTTCGGAGCGGCTGAATTGGTAGCGCGGCATTTGACCGTGAGGCGTCTGGAGAAACACCCGGAGCGAGAGCTCGGTCTGCTGGCTCGTATCGGCTATCGCCCCGAAATCTGGAGGCGTGCGGGCCCGATCTCGGTCCTCCCCGGTGATGCGATGGCATGCAGCGCACCATGTCGAGGCCAGATTGCGGCCAGCGGCAGCATCGCCGATACTCTGCGCAGCCGTCACATCGATCCCGATCATGGTCACCACCAGACCGAGGAACGAGGCGATCCTGAGAGGCTTGTCCATTTCCATCCTCCTGCGCAGCAGCCTGGCTCGCACACGCCTGGCCTTACCGGAACTCTGGCCTCCACTTTCGCGAAATCCGCCGGATATAGGCGACAAGCCCGTCGGTTTCGCTTTCGGTGAGACGAAACTCCGGCATTCCCGGGTGACGCACCACGGTTCCGTCAATCAAGACGGGAGCGGGATTGCCGCCGGGGTAACGTTCGGCGATGAGCGGAAAGCGTGGCGACCTGGGGTTGGGACTTTGACCTGTGCGCCCGACAGCATGACATCCACTGCAGATACGCTGAGCGACTTTCTTGCCCAAGTCCGCACTCTGGGCATTCTCAGGGCGTTGCGCATCCGCCGGCATCGCGTTCACGGCACTCGCCATAATACCAAGGCATGCGCCAAAGAGGAGCAAAATCGCAGAATGAGAGGGCTGTCGCTTCATGGTTTCAGCCTATCGGCCCTATCGCAGCTCGCATTGACACAGATCACGCTCTCTATCCGGCTCTCGCGATCCCCGGGCCGGCCTTCGCCCAGGGCCCGGAACTAAAGCCAGACACGGTGAAAATCACCTCCGGCGGAGGGCAATCAGCCGTTCACCTCAAAAGATGGCGCTCGATCTCGCCGACAGGCAGATTCGTCAGGTCCTTGACGATTTCCGCCACGACAAGAGCCTGCACGGCCGGAAGCAGCTGGCGACGCAGTTCACCCAGCACCTTGGGCGGCGCAATCAGGATGATGCGCTTGACACGGTCGACGCCGCTTCGTCGAGACAGAAAGAGTGCAACCTCGCCAACAAACGAGACCTCGGCAGCTGCGTGGCGGCTATTTGCTTCAACCGCGCTGCGCCCCTCGCCGAGAGACTGATGGACCCGACCTGGACGATCCGTCCCAAGCTCGCGATCGGGGGCGGACGGCCGTTCCATCGTGTGAAGGACCTGCAGCCGCAATCGGTCGACATCGCCATCATTTCGCAGGATGAGCGCCTTGGCGCCGTCGCACACGACAAGCCAGCTATCGCGTTGAACAAGGGGGAGACTGCTGGACATGGCTTGCCTCCTCCAGGCGCGACTGAGGCGCTACTGAGTTTCTCGGCCACGAACGGACAGGGTCCTGCGCTCGACGCCAAGAATGCATCAGGAATCCTTTCGGCGCCACAGCCGTATGCTGTCTATGCCGCGAGCTTACCTGCCCGGCCCGCTTCTTCGACAGCCTCAGTTGCGGTCGCGGTGACGACGGCCATTTCCTTGCGCATGATCGTCGCCAGTTGGTCGAACTCGGTGGAGTAGTCGCTCGCGATGCCCTGGCTGAACTTCCGGTGCGCCTCGACCGCTTCGCCAATTTCCTGGCAGTGACTGAGGGCATTGCACAATTCGGCCTGCGCCTTCATGCGCCGCCCCATAAAGGAAAGCCATTCTGCCCCCACAGTCAGATTTGCCTCCAATATGGCCTGGGGTACGGAAAGGGCGGTCGCGAATTGCGCCTGCATCGTTTTGCCCATCCCCTCCGGGAAGCCAAACGACGGGAAACCCAGTTTGTCGGGGCTGCTGGCGCGGTTCGTTGAAGCTACCATGTCTCGCCTCCTCTGAAGGCAGCGCACCAAGCGCTGCCTGGGTATCGATCATCAAGAACAATCCGGCGAGGGTCGCCTTGATGCAGGTCAACCACCGAACGGATTGCGACTGATAGTTTGTGTTTCGCGCGTGCGCTGGTGACGGGAGTTCGAACATGAATGTCGAATCCACCCTCTTCACTGATCCGAACACCACTCCTCATTTGACCAATGCGCCGCCCCTCCCGCCGGAGGCTCCACCACAACAGGACAGGCTTGGTCCCGAAGAGCCGTTGGATCGTTTCCTGCACGCCGGCATCGGCCGGATGGCCGCAGGTTTCTCGCCTATGGGCCTCGCAGAGGCCTGGTTCGATTGGGCCGTTCACCTATCGGTTTCGCCCGCCCGAATGGCCGAGATCGCCATCACCGGACTGTCGGAGGCCAGTCGCTTGGCCGAGCTGAATGTCCAGATGTTGACCAAGGGGGGCGAATGCTCGCCTTGCGAGCATTCGTTGCCTCAGGACAAGCGGTTCCGTCACCCAAGCTGGCGACAATGGCCGTTCGCGCTCTTCGCGGAATCCCTGCTCGCCTGCGAGAGAACACTCGATGAGGCAAGCCGCCACATTCATGGTTCGACTGAGCACCACATGGCACTGTTGCGCTTCGTGGGCCGGCAGGCCCTCGATCTCGTTGCTCCCTCCAATTTTCCGATGACCAATCCAGAGGTCCTGGATGCGACGCTGAAGAGCGGCGGGAGCAATCTCGTACGCGGTGCAAGCTTCGCGCTCGAGGATCTGCAGCGGCTTCTCGCCAGACAGCCACCGGTTGGCGCAGAGGCCTTCGTTCCCGGTCACACGCTCGCGATCACTCCCGGGCGGGTCGTCCATCGGACGCCGCTGGCCGAGATCATCCAGTATGCCCCTGCGACCCCGGCGGTGCATGCGGAGCCCGTCGTGATCATCCCCGCCTGGATCATGAAGTACTACATTCTCGATCTGCGCCCACAGAATTCGCTCGTGAAACATCTCGTCGACGCGGGCTTCACGGTGTTCATGGTCTCATGGAAGAATCCGAGCGCGGCCGATCGCGACGTCGGCCTCGACGACTATCGGGTTCAGGGTGTGCTTCCTGCCTTCGCCACGGCGCTGGCCATCACTGGCGCCAGACGGGCCCATGCCGTCGGCTACTGTATCGGAGGCACATTGCTGGGTCTCGCGGCCGCCGCGATGGCGCGTGACTACGACGACCGAATTGAGACCCTGACATTCCTGGCTGCGCAGACCGATTTTCGCCAGGCTGGCGAGTTGAGCCTCTTCGTCGACGAGAGCCAGCTGGCGATCCTCGACGACATGATGTCGGAGCAAGGCATCCTCGAAGCCTCGCGCATGGCGAGTACATTTCATCTGCTGCGCTCCAACGACCTGATCTGGTCTCGGATGATCCGTCACTATCTTCTCGGCCAGCGAGAGCCCATGGGCGATGTCGCAGCCTGGTCCACCGATGCGACACGGATGCCGTCCCGCATGCACAGCGAGTATCTGCGCTCGCTTTACCTCAACAACGACCTGGCGGAAGGACGCCTCCTGGTTGACGGACACCCGGTGTCCTTACGCGATATCCGTCGCCCGATCTTCGCCGTCGGTACCGAATGGGACCATGTCGCGCCCTGGCGCTCTGTCTTCAAGCTGCACATGCTGACGGATGCTGAAGTGACCTTCGCCCTTACGAATGGCGGCCACAATCAGGGCATCGTGTCCCCGCCTAGCAGGGCAGATCGCCATGTCCGGATCGCGACGGCGAAGATGCATGAACGGCATCAGGGACCAGAGCATTGGCTTCAGGCGGCGGAATACCATGAGGGTTCTTGGTGGCCTCACTGGTTTGCTTGGCTCGCCCTCCACTCAAGCAGCCAGACGTCGCGACCGCAGAGCGTCGCCACGCCCGGGGACGAGGCACTGGGCCCCGCGCCGGGGCTCTATGTGCACGGTTAAGCCCGCTGATCGAACGCTTCCCGGCGCGTTCGTGGAAAGGACGCCACCTCGCGCAAGGGATCGAAATGCGGGCCACATAGGCGCAGCTCGCGAGAACCGAACGTGCAGGGCCGCATTCGCGATCAATGCACCGTCCCAGCTCCGGATCCGACTGACGGGAGATCGCCTCATGCCTTATGCAAGGCTCGAAGACCTTCCCGCTTCTGTTCGGGCGCATTTGCCTGCCCACGCTCAGGAAATCTACCGCGCCGCTTTCAACAGCGCCTGGGAAGGCTACGCAGACCGGAGCGCTGAGGAGCACGAGGAAATCGCTCACCGCATTGCCTGGGCGGCCGTGAAGCACAGCTACCGCAAGGAGGGCGAGCAATGGATCGTGCGCTGAGCCTCGCGAAAGAGGCGCCCACGCGGTCGGGACCAGCCAATGGAGTGCCCGCCTTCTGGTCGGGCGACAATGACGAGATCTTGCGAGTACTCGATGTGCGGCCGGAGGGGATGACCTCCGAGGAGGCGCGCGCGCGAATGGGCCGCTATGGCCCGAATCTGGCTGTCACTGGCGTGCGCCGCAGTCTCGTGGGCAAGCTAGGCAAGCGACTTTGTGAACCCCTTATCGCCATCCTGCTCATTGCAGCCACGATCTCGGGCGCCACGGGAGACTGGCAGAGCTTCCTCATTATCCTGATCATTGTCCTGTTTTCCATCGGGCTCGACATTGCCCAGGAACACAAGGCCGAGACCACCATTGAGGCGTTGAGGCGCTCGGTCGCGGTGACGGCGTCGGTACGTCGCGATGGCAGGCTTCAGGAACTCGCCGTCAAGGAAATCGTACCGGGCGACGTGCTCGAACTCCGTGCCGGCGAACTCGTGCCCGCGGATGGCGTCGTGCTTTCCGCGAATGGCGCACTCGCCAACGAAGCACTCCTGACCGGCGAACCCTATCCCGTGGAAAAGCATCCGGGACCTTCCTCAGGGGCTTCGCTCTCCGACGCCTTCAACGCCCTGTTCGGCGGAACCAGTATCGTCGGCGGGGAGGCAGTCATGCTCGTGGTCGCGACTGGCGGTGCCACCTGCTTCGGCGCGATATCCAGCTCCGTCCAGGCGAAGGAGCCCCCGACCGCGTTCGAGCGTGGCGTGCATGCGCTCGGCATGTTGATCCTGCGGCTCACCGGGTTCCTGGTCCTCTTCGTGCTCCTAACGCAGCTTGTTCATCACGGCCTGTCGCTCGAGAGCTTCCTGTTCGCCGTTGCACTTGCAGTAGGCCTCACCCCCGAACTGCTGCCGATGGTCATGACGGTCACCCTCGCGCGCGGAGCGGTGCGGATGGCCACGAGCCAGGTCGTGGTGAAACGGTTGTCCGCCATCCACGATCTCGGCGCAATGGACGTCCTGTGCACCGACAAGACCGGCACCTTGACCGAGGCGAAAATCGTGCACGTCGCCAGCTTTGGGGCAGACGGCATGGAAAGCACACGCGCGGCACAGTTGGTGCGCCTGAACAGCCGTTTTGCCAGCGGCATGCGCAGCAATCTCGATGACGCGATCCTGGCCGGAGCGCCGACAGGTTTCGATGGCGGCTGGGCGCATGTCGACGATCTGCCTTTCGATTTCGAGCGGCGGCGAGCATCGGTCCTCATTTCGCACGGCACCGCCTCTGAGTTGATCACCAAGGGCGCACCAGAAGCGATGCTCGCCCTGTGCACGCAGATCGAGGCATCCGACGGGATCGTGACGCCGCTTGATGAGACCGAGCGGGTCAAAATCGCGACGCTGCTGGACGAGAGGGGGCGACAGGGCTTCCGTCTGCTAGGGATCGCCAGACGCGACATGCCCGCCAGCTGCCATCATGCAGAACTCACCGATGAAGCCGGGCTCACCTTTGTCGGTTGCGCCGCCTTCCTCGATCCTCCCAAGGCATCCGCGACGGAGGCTGTAGCCCAGCTCATCAAGGCGGGCGTCCGCGTCAAGATCATCTCTGGCGATGCCGCACCGGTCGTCGAGCACCTCGTCGAGACACTGGGCCTGCCGACCCGCGGCCTCATGACGGGAGAGGAGATTTCCGGCCTGTCCGAGATTTCCCTGGCTTCCCGAGCCGAAGGAGCCGACCTCTTCGTTCGCGTCTCACCCGACCAGAAGAGTCGGATCGTGCGCGCCTTGCGTCGGCATGGTCATACCGTCGGCTTCATCGGTGACGGTATCAATGACGCGCCCGCCATCCATGCGGCCGATGTCGGTCTATCGGTTGAAGGCGGGACCGATGTCGCTCGCCAGGCAGCCGACATCATTCTGCTGGCGCCGGATCTCGGCGTGCTGGCCGGGGGACTGGCAGAGGGCCGGCGCACCTATGCCAACATCATGAAATATGTCCGTATGGGAACGAGTTCGAACTTCGGCAACATGCTGTCGATGGCGCTTGCGTCGCTGGTGCTGCCTTTCCTGCCGCTGGCACCGCTCCAGATCCTTCTGAACAACCTGATCTACGATCTATCCGAGATCGGAATCCCCTTCGACAGGGCCGACGAGGAAACACTCGCCGCGCCGCAGGTTTGGGACATGAAATCGGTCCTGCGTTTCACGCTCATCATGGGACCGCTCTCATCGCTGTTCGACATCGCAACATTTGCCATGCTGATTTGGGTCTTCGCTGCGGACATCGCGATGTTCAGGACAGCCTGGTTCGTTGAATCGATTGCGACGCAGATCCTGGTGATCTTCATCATCAGGACCTCACGACCACTCTGGCGAAGCAGTCCTCATCCTGTTCTCATAGCAACGTCGCTTGGCGCCCTCGCGATTGCGCTCGCCCTGTCTCTGAGCCCGCTTGGCAGCTATTTCGGATTTGTCGCGCTGCCTCTGCCCATCCTCGCCGCCGTTGCCGGGCTTACTCTCGTTTACCTTGCCGCAGCCGAAGGGCTGAAGTCCCTCGCCATGGAGAACCGCCGCGGCAAGCCTGGCCGGCGCCGGTCGCCCCTCTAATGCATTGCGTAGAATACCAGAAACCGACCTTTGCTTGAGCGATGCTCGCAGTTGAGAGGATCGACCGCGCCCTTCGTATCCGGACGTTCCAGCCCATGTGACAGGGTCAGGGAACCAGTACTGCGGCGCCCTGGAGCCGTCCCGCCCGAAGGTCGGCAAGAGCCACATTCGCCCMGTCGAGTGGATAGGCCGTTGTCGTCGTCCTCACATCGGCCTGCTGAGCGATGGCGAGAAACTCCGTCGCGTCCTGCCGCGTCAGATTGGCAACCGAAACCAGTTGCCGCTCTTCCCAAAGAATCTTGTAGGGAAACTGCGGAATGTCGCTCATGTGGATACCGGCGCAGACAACCCGGCCGCCCTTGCGCACCGATCGCAGCGCGCCCGGCACCAGATCGCCGATCGGAGCGAAGATGATCGCCGCATCCAGTTGCTCGGGTGGCGCCGAGCCGGAACTCCCTGCCCACCGCGCCCCCAGCGAAAGCGCAAGCGTCTGCGCCGCCTCGTCACCGTTGCGCGTGAAGGCATAGACGTCGCGCCCCTGCCAGCAGCATAGCTGCACCAGGATGTGGGCAGCAGCGCCGAAGCCATAGAAGCCGATCCTGCGTCCCTCCCCGGCAATCCGAAGCGAGCGCCAACCGATCAGCCCGGCGCACATCAGCGGTGCGGTGGCGACCGGATCGTCGAATCCATTGAGTGGAAAGGCGAATGCCGAATCCGCCACGACATGGGTCGCGAAGCCGCCATCGCGAGTGTGCCCGGTAAATGTCGGCGCGTCGCAGAGGTTTTCGCGCCCCGAAGCACAATAGGGACAATGGCCGCAGGTGTGCCCCAACCAGGGGATCCCGACCCGCGTTCCAACGGCTGGTGTTGTAACGCCCGCGCCGACCGTCTCCACGATACCGACGATCTCGTGCCCCGGAACGATCGGCAGCCTCTGAGGGGTGAGTTCGCCATCGACGATATGCAGGTCGGTACGGCAGACGGCGCAGGCTTCGATCCGCACCCCGATCTCGCCGGGACCTGGCAGCGGGTCTGGCCGCTCCTCGAGAAACAGGGGCTGGCCGATCCTATGCAGCACCATGGCTCTCATCCGCCCAGATCCCTGGCAGCTGTCACCGGGCTTTCGAGATCTCATTTGGCGAGATCTCCTCTGGCAGGACCACGACCCCTGACATCGGCTCGACCCAGGCGAGTTGATCTGACACCGATTTGACGCCGGCGACGTTTTCAGCAGCGACGTGCGCTGCGCGTCGCGCGCGTTCGTCGAAGATCGTCCCGGTCAGTTCGACAGCGCCCTTATCGACATGGACGCGGATGAGCCCGCCCCCACCCCAACTCTGCCCGGAAAGCTCCGCCTGGATGGCAGCTCGGATCTGCTCGTCGTCCGTCGCCTGCGTATCGCCTGGCGACAGCGCGCGGGCCATCGGGCGCAAGAGATCCGATCGAGCGACGATACCCACGATCTTGCCGTTGTCCACGACGGGAAGGCGCTTGATGCTGCGTCGACTCATCATCTCGACGACCTCGTCGAGCGTAGCCCCCTTGGATATGGTGACGGCTCCATTCGTCATGACCTCTTCGACCTTCCGGCCATGGGCATGGACGTATTCATCGGACACCTTTCCGGGGCTGACGAGAAATTCGAGCCACCAGGATCGTTTGCGCTCGGTCCCGAGTTCACTCCGGCGCAGGAAATCGCCTTCGCTCACTATCCCGACCAGCGTCCCGTCGCCCTCGACGACGGGCAGGCCACTGATCCTGTGAGCCAACATGAGCCGGGCAGCCTCAGCGACCGATGTCGAGGGCCGGATGCTGATAACCGGCGTTGTCATCACCGCTTCGACGAACATGGGAATCTCCTGTCGAGCGCCGCTTCCAGGCTGTTGACCAAGCGCCCCGAGACCGTTGTCGCGCGCGACCGCGACCACGATCCAATCTATAAAATGATTGGCCATCGAAGTTCAGTATGAAACATGGCCTGCCGTCCCGCCTTGATCCGAATCAAGAGCCGTTCGGCGCAAAGCCCCCATGGCGCTGGGTGTGTTTCACCGCTGCGGGGAGAAAAGGCCCTTCGCCGTGTCCTTTCAAGGCGTCCCTGAGATCGACCGTCGCGGCATTTGGCGACACCTATTCTTCGCCTGCAAGTGCTCTTCGCAAACGCCGGATCATCACGCCGCGCGAACGCTCGTCTGCGGCCTTGTCCATAGCCTCGTCGATATCGAGCAGGAGGCGCGAGCGCTCGTTGTGCCAGTCAAGCCGACCAATTTGATCCGGAGAGATGCGCCGCGGGAGGCCGATCGCAACAGGTTCTGCGCCGTTAGCAGTCAGTTCGTAGGTATCATCGAGCAGGGGTGACAAAATCTGCTCGGGCCGGAGCGACCTGCTCAACCGCATCCGCATGGCAGCTATGGCCGGTTCCTCCCCATGAACCAGAAAAAGGTTCAGTCGGAGCGGCAAACGTTCGCGAACCCAGGCCTCCAGTTCCGAACCGTCGGCATGGCCGGAATACATGTCGAGCGAGCGGATGCGCGCCCGCACGTCGATATCCTCGCCCTGAATGCGAACGCGCCTCGCTCCATCCTGAAGGATCCGCCCGAGCGTGCCTTGTGCCTGAAACCCGACGAACAGGACGGTTGCGTCTTCGCGCCAGAGCCAGTTCTTCAGCCGGTGGCGAATCCGCCCAGCCTCGCACATGCCGCTGGCTGCAATGATGACATGAAACCCTTGCCGCAGGTCAAGAGCCTTGCTCTGCTCAACGGTCTCGGTGAACCGTACGTTGCCGCCCTGAAGTGCGGCAACAAGCTCGTCACCGTGCTCCAATTCGCTTGCGTGCTGTTGAAAGGCGCCGCTCGCCTTGGTGGCGAGAGGAGAGTCGACATAGATGGGAGTAGGCGGGATCTCGCCATCCTTCATCAGGCCGACCAGATCGACGAGAAGCTCCTGCGTCCGCTCGACCGCAAAGGACGGAACGAGAAGTACGCCATTGCGACGCGCGGCTGCTCTCACCTCATCTCGCAACAGCAGGCGTCGACCGCCCGAGTTCGTCTCGATGCGGTCGCGGTCGCCATAGGTTGACTCGCAGACGAGGTAATCGAAATCCCGCGGCGCCTCCGGATTGGGCTGCAACAGCTTGTTCTGGGGGCCGATGTCGCCTGAAAACAGGATGCGCATGCGGGTATCGCCCCCCAACTCCTCGAGCTCGACCTCGACTGACGCGGAACCAAGCAGGTGGCCCGCATTCCAAAACCGCGCGCGCACTCCGGGCGCAACCAGCGCCCACTCGTGATACGTCACAGCCTTGAACTGTATGAGACTGCGCTCAGCATCCTCCGCGGTGTAAATGGGGTCTACCTCGCGATCACGGCCCCGACGCGCATTGCGCCGATTGAGCTGCCTGACCTCATTTTCCTGAATGTGACCGGAATCCCGCAGCATGATGGCGCAGAGGTCGATGCTCGCCGCGGTGGCAAGGATAGGCCCTGYGAAGCCACCCTTGACGAGCTTCGGGATGAGCCCGCTGTGGTCGATATGTGCATGAGTCAACAGAACAGCATCGATCGCTGACTCCCGGAATGGAAATGCGCGGTAGTTCAGTTCCTTTTCGGTCTTTGCCCCCTGGAACATACCGCAGTCGACCAGCACGCGCGCTCCCAGTGTCTCCAGCAGGAAACATGAGCCGGTCACGGACTGCGCAGCACCGAAGAAGCTGAGTCGTATGGGCATCGCTGCCGCTCCTGAACGAACCCCAAGTTGAAACACCTCGGTCGCGTGCTGCAATCTGCGGGCGCAGCCAGTCCAAGTGGCCCGCGGGACATCGCGACGCATCCCTGCGCCGGAGTTCCCGGCCTCAATGGGACATCATGCAACATGTCGGCGCGGCCTTGAGCAGATCGTTTGTCACACCGCCCAAAATCCATTCGCGCATGCGGCTATGCCCATATGCCCCGGAAACGATGAGATCGGCCCCTTCTTGCCGGGCGAGTTCGGTGATCTGGTCGACTGGATCGCCGAGACCGTCCTGCCGCAGCACGGGACGCGCCGAGACATGGTGCTCGGACAGGTAGTGGCAGAC
>NZ_JBFTRC010000161.1:0-12758 GCF_056399325.1 Allobosea sp. 01N443 | reverse complement strand
GCTGCAGCCCACAGGCGTCCCGTCAGAACCGAAGCGGCCACTGCGAGCCTTGCCCTGCGAGGTGCCGGAGAGAAGATCGAGAATCGCGATCTTGATGCCGATATTCGCCATGGCCTCGGCGCGGGCATGCTGCGACAGGCTCGCGGCCTCGATGGCGCGATAGCGCGCCGCCACGATGTAGGTCATGAACAGCAGGCCAAGGATCCCGGTCGCCCAGATCACGACGAGCAGCGCAAAACCGCTGTCGCTGCGGCTTTCCACGCAGTCCGCTGGCCTCGGGCTTCCCGCAGGCCGGCTATGGAGATAGCAGCCCGGCCGTGCTCTCATCATCTGCCGCCCGAATCCAAGGCAAGGACCCAGGGACTGTGGCGCTGCCCTCGGGAAATGTCATTCCCAAAGCGAGAATGGTGGTTGCCGGCCATCGGCAGGCAACCACCGGCACGCAGGATGCAGGTCAGTGACGATGCCCCGCAGGGGGGGCCTTCTTGTTCGACGCAGAGACATAGGACATGGCGTCGACATAGGCGATCAGATCCGCCGCATCATTCTTCGACAGTCCCAGCGTCGGCATGCGGATCTTGTAGGCTCCCGCCAGCTCGAGCGCGATCGGGTCCTTCTTCGCCCGCATCTGGTCAGGCTCCATCAGGTAGCTCACGATCCAGTCGCGATCCCGCCGCGCAGTGAGCGCTTGGAGATCGGGGCCGACGCGCTTGCCGCTGCCGATGGTATGGCATGCGGCGCAGGCCTTGATGAACAGGGCTTGGCCAGGCAATCCCGTCGAGGTCGCCGCAATGGGACGCTCGCCGCGCGCGGCAACACCATCTGTTGCGACGGTCTCGGCTTTCCCCATCTGGTTGCGCCAATCTGGATCCATAGACTTGATCGTCATGGCGAGCGTGTTGAGGTCGCTGAAGGCCGAATCCTTGGCCCACTCGCCGGTCACGTCGTTGCCCAGCATGATATCGCTGCGATGTTCGAACACCTTGCGGCTCCGCTCGCCAAGCTTGTGCCGGAGCACGGTGATGTCCGCGGCATTGCCGGTGAGGAAGACCCATCCTGGTCCGGTCTGGAACACCTCCGCATAATTCTTGAGCTTGTCGGGGGTGTCGACTTCCGGCTCGATGCTGATCGAGACGAAGAAGATGCGGCTGCCCACGAGATCGCCGAGCTTGTCCTTCACCTGCGCCAGGCGCGCCGTCATCACAGGGCAGATGTCTCGACAGGTCGTGTAGATGAAGCTGACGACGACGATCTTGTCCTTGATCACGTCATCGTAGAATCGCAGAGTCTTGCCGTCCTGCGTGATGACGGGGACGTTGGGCAGGTACCCTGGCCCCCAGGGCGAGCCACCAGGGGCCGCGATGCTGCCGCCGACACTTCCAAACAGTGCGAGTATGGCGCTGATCGCAAAAAGTCGTCTGAGCATGAACGGCCCCTTTAGTAACGAATGCGGTCTCGACTTCGGCCCACCTTCTCGGGGCGCAGACGCCCGCTCAGGTCTTGGAAGCGACTTTCACCACCCTGGGATCGCCCTCAGGCAGAATTTCGGGCTGCTTCCAGACGACGCCATTGGGTGTCGGGATCGGCGTCATCGTCGGCACATATTGCGGCTGCCCCTTGTAGTTGGGGTCGCCTGGCGGCGGGGTGAGCAGCTGGTAGCGCAGCAGCATCGCGAAATCCTCGTGAACCGTGTTGTGGCAATGGTTCACATAGGCGCCGCCGAACTCACCGAAGCGCACCTGGAATTTCACCCTCCCCGAAGGACGCAGACGCCAGACATCCTTGCGTACCAACCGCTCCGTATCTGGAATGGAGAGGTTTCCACGATCCATGGTGACCCCCTCCTCGAAGTGGAGGTGGATGGGATGGTCCCACCCCCCGCCACCATTGACGAGCGTCCAGTGCTCAACCTCGCCCGGCTTAGGGATCAGGACCGAGATACGATTGGCGTTGAGCGAGTGCGCCGACTGGCCGTTGACCTTGATACTCCAGGGGAAGGCCTTGGTGTCTCCGCAATCGGGTGTGCACTGCCCGTCCGCCCCGAGTGAATCGCCATCCCCCGACCTGCCAAACTCGATCACCCGCTCGCGAACGGGCGCGACGATCGGAATCTGGGTGGTCAGGGTCTTGACCCCAGTTCTCCACTCGGGATCGGCAAAGTTGGCGCTGCGATCCTTGTCGATCGGATTATTGGCATTGTAGACCTTGCCGGGATTGTCGACGCTCTGGACCTGGCTGACGACCCTGAATTCGAGGATTGGACCAACGCAGGGGTCGTCATCCCTGCCTTTGAAGGCCTTGTCCATGGAGACGGCGCCCTTGGGCTTGCGCCCGTCGGTCTGCTCCAGCAGATTCACCAGAAAGACGCTGTCGCCCGGCGCAAAGGCCGAGAAATCGACAACGATGTCGTAGCGCTCCGCAACGCCCTGCTCGTCCAGTTCGGTGAGCAGAATCGGGTTGACCACCAGGTTGCCGTCATTGGCGATGAAGTAGAACGGCACCTTCGTGCCTTGCGAGAACCGCGCGCTTTTGTTCACGCCCAGAGCGAGCTTGATGAAGCGCGACATGGACGCATTCAAGAAGCGGAAGCGGTAGCGCCGCGGCAGCACCTCGAAATGCGGATAATAGGTGCCGTTGACGCAGAGCATGTCGCCAAGGAAGCCGTCGGTGTCGAAGATGTCGAACCGACACTGGCCATCGGTGTCGAAGGCCGGGTTCGAAATGACCATGTTAACGTCGAAGTCGAGATTGCCCCATTTCAGCTGCGTGCCGCTCGGCAATCGAAGATTGATGCCGTCGTCGAGATCCTCCCGCCCGCGGTCGGGCCCGCTGTAGAAATTGCAGACCGCGAACATGCCCTTGTGGACGTTCTCGGCGGTGAAGAAGAAGCGGTGATCGTGGAACCAGAGGCTGCCCTGGATTTCCCGGAAATCTCCGGGAACGGGGACGAGACCATCGCCGTCGTCGGGGCCGGAGCATTTGCGAACATAGTCGCGGTCGCCCGTCGGCCAGAGGCTCGGCATGTCGCGCCGGGCCATGGTTATTCCCCAGTGATAGTCATAGAAAGTGCCGGGGAAGTGGAAGGCGTTGCAGGCGCCATCGCTCTCGGCGCCATTATGCGCGTTGTGGAAATGGATCGAGACCTCGTTCCGGCCAAAGCCGCCATTCGCCGCCCGGTCGACCGGGAGATCATTGTACATCCGGGTGAGGACCGGTTCGCCATAGCGCGCCTTGATCAGGATCGGCATGCCGAGACCGTTGCGTGTGCCGGCCATATTGCCTGCCTGTCCTGGCTGCCGAGGGCCAAAGCTCCACATCGCGTTCGGGTTCTGGTCGGGCATGCCATCGCAGAACCTGTTGCCCACTCGAGCCTGCCCTAGCGACAGCAGATAGCCCTGCTTCGGATAGAGTTCCTCCCAGCGCTGATGGGCGAAGAACTCGCCTGGCGGACGCCCTTCCATGGGCCCGACTCCGGTCACCGGATTGCGGTAGGCAGCGCCACGGGAATTGCTGAAATCGGTGTGATACGAGAAATTCTTGGCAGGCGGCTCCTGGCCTCCTGAGGCGAACTGCCAGGCGGCATCGCCATTGGGCATACGCAGAAGCGGCACAGGCTTCTGGACTTCGGGCCGCCGCATGGCGTCGTGATACCTGACCGCGCCAAAGGTGGGGCTGCGTGGCGCCCCGGTCGGGACCTGGGCATAGGCGCTCTTGGCGAAGGGACTGAGCCCGTTTTTCGCTACCAGCAACCCGCCGGCGGTGAAAAAGCCCCAGCGCAGCAGGTCGCGTTTGGTGATTTCGCCCAGCGAGAGGGCTTTGACGATCTCGAGCCGGTTCTCGAGGGCTCGCTGAGCTTCTCTCAACCGGATGCCAGTGGTTTCGCGTGGAAGATACACGACCGCCTCCCCCGAGCTGAAAACGTGCAAAATATCGCAGGAATTCTAGTTTTCAGGAGGAAGCAACTGAAGGGGCGAAGGTCGGTCCGCGCATGGAACCAAAGTCCGTGACCTTGGTCGTAGTCCCCTCTTCTCTCGCGTAAATGCTATCACAGCGAGACGGTTCTACAGAACCGTCAGATTGCAAAACCGCTCACGACGCAGAATTAAATCAAAAAAATAAAAATAAGACCTACAACACATATGAATATCGCAACAAGTTCTTTCGATAATAATACAAATACAATTATATCACTCTGTAAGAATAGGAAAATTTAGCTCAAAATCTTCAAACCTACGCTCGACGATAACCCTGACACGTAGGCTGACAAGACGCGGCAGCCGCTCGGAATTTCTCCATTCATCATGCCAACGCCCGGGGGAACCCTCTTCCCGCGAGCCGAAATAGCTGAATGTTGCCGAAGCCACGCCGCGTGCAAGGACCTCTCCCGTGTTCTGGGCCGACAACGCGCCGGCACCAATCGACATGAGCGATGAGCCGAAAACCAGGGCGCCGGCGCCCTGGGCACCTGTGTTCTCACTCGCAATCGTGATCGCAAGTATTCCCCCTGGCTGTGCGTCTCCGTTGCTCAAGGTGACGAAAGACACCCTGTCGGCGAGACCTTCGAACATCACCAGCGGCCGCTCCGTCGCACGCGGCTGAATGAGGGGCAGCGCACCGGCCAGCCAGCCGGAGATTGCGGCAGCCCCGATGGCGATCTCGGCGCCGCGGTCGCGCAGCCGCCCAGCCTCGGCGACCCTGCTCGCAAAACCCAGCATCAGGGCAAAGAGCCCGAGCGTCAGGGAGAGCAGGATCAGCCCGACCAGCACCTCGAGAAGGATGAAGCCACCGGTCCGGGCTCCGGAAGGTGTGCTTCTCATCATGGCCCTGACCTTGGCGCGATTTCGAGGGACGACAAGGTCACCGAGCGAGTGCCATTGCTGGCGGGGTCGGAGACTGTAACATCGACCCACAGGCTCTCGACCTGCCGGTTCTCGCCCAGCCTGACCGAGCCGTAGCTGCGCACGACGGCGCGCCATTCATAACCATTGTCGAACCTCGCAGCCGTCGCTCCCGGCCTCAAGGGGAAGTCCTGTCCGGCCGACGCCAATTTGCTCTTGGCGAGCAGCGTCGCGAAAGTGAGGAAGCTCGCCTGACGGTCGCCACGCATCGCGACGGCAAACGCCGTCAGGAGGGCGGCCAGGACGACCACCAGGATCGCGAAGGCGACCAGGAACTCGAGCAGCGTATAGCCGGCCTCGCCGCCGCCGCTCAGGCCCCTGCGCCTGGCGCTATTGATCGAGCGTGACATGGCCGGTGGCCCAACTGACCCGCACGCGCGCGGCGACCTGGCTCAGCTGCAAATGGATGTCGCCGCCGGTCGAACGCCCGCTCGGCAGAAAGCGGATACCGCCGACACTGGAGGAGCGGCGCTCCGCCTCGGCCAGCGCCATGTCGATGCTGGTATGGGGCGCCATCTGCGTTTCCCCGATCACGGGTGAGGCGTAGATACGCCGGTCCGCATCGATCAGGAAGAGCATGTCCCGGCTCTGCGCCATGGCGGCAGCGCGCGTGACCCGGAGTGCAGCCGCCAGGCGGGTCGCGTCAGCCGTCACCTGTGCCTGCGACGGCGTACGCCTGAGCAGAGGCGCCGCCATGGTCACCGCAAGGCTCAGGATGGCGATGCAGATCAGCACCTCGATGAGCGTGAAGCCCGCATTGGCAGGGATGGCGCGCCGTGTCCTGGTCATCGCAATGCCAGTTCATTGATCGAGAGCACGGCTCCCATCACCGAAAAGATGATGACCGCGATCATGCCTGCAACGAAAATCGTGATGACCGGGGTCAGCGCCGCGAGCGCGCGGGAGGTCCGGACCTGTTCCTGGCGCTCGAGGATCACGGCCGCGCGCAGCAGCATGTCCTGCAAACGGCCGCTTTCTTCGCCGACCGTGATCATCTGCTGAGCTACAGAGGGCAGCGCCTCGGCTGCCGAGACCGCCTCGCCGATGCTGACGCCTGCCCGAACATCCGTGACGGCCCGGTCAAGCCGCTCGCGCGTATGCTGGTTCCTGACGAGGGGACAGGAGGCCTGAAGCGCCTGCAGCGGCGGGACACCGGCCTTGACCAGGGTCGCAAGCGTGCGCATGAAGCGCCCCGCCTCGCGGAGTTCCGCAATGCGCCCGATGACGGGGAGAGACAGGTAGAGTCTGTCCAGCTTGATCCGAAGCGCAGTACTCCGCCGGGCCGCGAGGATGCCCAACCCACCGATGACCAGTATCGCGGCGGCAAGGCCCAGGATCCACGCCCCGTTCTGCCGAACCGCTTCCATGGCCGCCAGGACCGTGGGTAGCGGCATGCCGTTCTCCAGGAAGAGCGGCGTCACCGCCGGGACCAGCAATCCCAGAACGATCGAGATCGACACCGCGGCAAGGCAGACCAGGAGGGCCGGATAGGCCATGGCGGAGCGAATCCGGCTCCTGATCTCGACCCGCCGGTCAAGCAGTTCGGCCAGTTCCTGCATGGCGCCGCCGAGATCGGCGCCGACATCGCCCGCCTGAACGATGCGGATATATTCGGGCCGGAAGCGGCCCGGCATTCCCTCCATGATCTCCGCAAGCATCGAGCCCTGCTGAACCCCTTCCATCAACTGAAGCGCGAGGGCCCGCATCCGCGGCTCTTCCGTGGTCGTCGAGGCGATGCGCAAGACGGTGTCGAGCGGCAAGCCGGCCTGCAGGAGCACAGCAAGATCGCGAGCCAGGCGCGCGAGTTGCGCGTCGTTGACCCGCCGCGAGCCGCGCTCCAGGCTGATCTCGCGAAACAGGAAATCCCCTCCCCCCGAGGCCCGAACCTCGTAGGGGGTGACACCGCGAGCGCGAATGATGTCTCGCGCCTCGTCGGTCGACGCGGCTTCGACATCATCCTCGATGAGGTTTCCCGCCCCATCGAATGCCTCGAAGTGGAACCTCATGGCTGCTCCACCGTCAGCGCGGTCGTCACGCGCAGCACTTCCTCGACCGTCGTCAGACCCCGCCAGGCCTTGGCGACGCCGTCCTCATACATCGATCCGCCGCCAGCCCTGCGCGCCATGCGTTCGATCTCGATCGCGGGCAGGCGCTGCAGGATCGCCCGCTGCACGCTATCGTCGACGACCAGCAGCTCCGCGATCGACAGCTGGCCGCGGAACCCGCTGAAGCCGCATTTCTCGCAGCCATGGGGCCGCAGCAGTTTCGCGGGGCCGAGTTGGCGAAGTGCCGGAACCGTTTCAGTCAGCTGCTCCGAGATCTCGTGCGCGACCTCGTGCGGCTCTGCGCAGGAGGTGCACAAGCGCCGCACCAGCCGCTGGGCCATGATCCCGCGCAAGGTCGAGCCGAGCAGGAAATGCTCGATCCCCATGTCGATCAGGCGCGTCACCGTCTCGGCGGCGCTGTTGGTGTGCAAGGTCGAGAAGACGAGATGGCCGGTCAGCGACGCCTGCACCGCGATCCGGGCGGTCTCCGTGTCACGGATCTCGCCGATCATGATCATGTTGGGGTGATGCCGCAGGATAGCCCGCAGGCAGGCCGGGAAATCGAGGTTGATGGTCTGCTGGACCTGCACCTGGCTGATGCCCGCGAGCTGATATTCGATCGGGTCCTCGACGGTGAAGATCTTCACCGTCGGGCGATTGACGTGTTTCAGCATGGTGTAGAGCGTCGTCGTCTTGCCGCTGCCGGTCGGCCCCGTGAGGAGGATGATCCCGTTCGGCTGCTCCATGACCTTGTGCAGCACCGCGATCTGTGCCGGCTCGAAGCCGAGGCTCGAAAAGTCGAGTTTGACCCGGCTGCGGTCGAGCACGCGCATCGTGACCGTCTCACCGTCGATGGTGGGGATGGTGGCGACGCGGAAATCGATATCATTGCCGCGGATCGCGAGCTTGATGCGCCCGTCCTGCGGCAGGCGGCGCTCGGCAATGTCGAGCCTCGCCAGGATCTTGATGCGCGAGATGACGGCGGCCCGCAGCCGCGCGGGCACCTCTTCGGTGACGCGCAGCATCCCGTCGATCCGGTACCGGACGGAGAGCCCGTTCCCGATCGGTTCGACATAGATATCCGAGGCGCGGGCATCGACCGCAGCGGAAATGATCTGGTTGACAAGGCGGATCACCGGCGCCTCGCTGGCGCTGTCTCGCAACCGCTGCAGGTCGTGTTCGCTGGGATCCTCGCCCGCGTGAACAGGTGTCGCCAGCGCTTCGGCAGCGCTCATCTCGCCATAGAGTACCGCTGCGAGCCGCTCGAACTCGGCAAGCGTGATGACTTCGTGGCGGATCGCGTGGTCGACGACGAAGCGCACCGAATCCAGCGGCATCTGGTCTAGCGGATCGACGACGGCGAGCGTCAGCGTACCCGCCTCCAGCCGGATCGGCAGAATCCGGTTCTGGATCACGAAGGAGGGCGGCAGTTTCTCGGTGAGAAGCGGCTGCAGGCTCTCGTCACCAGGCGCGTAGAGCGGGAGCCCGAGATAGCGTGCGAGGCTGAGCGCGAGATCCGCTTCGGACATGATGCCGAGTTTGGCCAGAACGAGGTCGAAGCGATCTCCGGCGGTCGCCGCGGCGCGTTGAGCGCGGCCTATCGATGTCGCATCCAGAAGGCCCTGCGACAGCAGGAAGGCTCCGAATTTCTCCGAAAACGATCGGCTATGCGGATCGTTTTCTGCCAGTGCGGTTCGAGCGTGCTCGGTCATGCTCCCTCCATCGGAAGCCCAGTGCCGGAGATCGCCCTGATGATCTCCGTATCATCGTAGCACGCGCTTGGCGTTCTGGATCACGACGCGGCCGGGATCGCGCGTCGGGGCAAAGGCCTCGACCTTGCGCCGGTATTCGTCGGTGACCGCCTTCGCCTCGTTCAGGTCCCGCACGACACGCGGCGTCAGCATGATGACGAGTTCGGTCTTCTCGACCTGATCCCGCTTGTCCTTGAACGCATTGCCGAGCAGCGGGATGTCGCCAAGGACCGGAACCTGCGTCGCCACCCGCGATGTCCTGTCCTGGATCAGGCCGCCCAGCGTGATGCCCTCGCCATCATTGACGACAACGGTGGTGCGCACCCGCCGGCGCCCGAATGTGGGCGAGTCGATGCCGGAGGTGGTTGTTCTTTGCACGGTCGAGACCTCCTGCTCGATATCGAGCAGGACGCGGCCCGATTCATTGATCCGCGGGGTTATGTTGAGGATCACGCCCGTGTCCTTGTAGGAGACCGAGTTCACGACCGGAGCGCCGGGCGTCAGCACGCTCACCGCAGACTGGGTCGTGATCGGCACCTGATCGCCGATCTGCAGGGTCGCGGTCTTCTTGTCGACGACCATGAGACTCGGCGAAGCGAGAACGTTGACCCGCCCGACCTCGGCGAGCGCATTGATCGTGACGTTGGCCTGGGCTGCCCTGAAAACGTAGGAGAAGCCCGGGAACGCGGCGCTGATGGCCCCGTCGATCGCGTTGGTGAAGGTTCCCGTCTGATTGCCGCGCTGGTTCTGCAAGAACCAGCGGACGCCGAATTTGAGGTCGTCGTTCAGCGTCACCTCGGCGATCGTCGCCTCGATCAGGACCTGATTGGGAACGATGTCGAGATTGGCGATGACCCGGGCCACCCGCTTGAAGTCTTCCTGGGAGGCGAGGATGAGAAGCGCATTCTGCGCCGGGTCGGCCACGACCTTGATCCGCGGCTCGCCGCCCGGCCCACCCGCTCCGAACCCCGTCGCGGCCGTTTCGGAGGCAGCGCCATTCTCCTGGCCTCCCGTGGCCAGGGTCGCACCGCCGATGGGCAGGCCCGAGAACATGTCGAAGCTGCGGCGTGCTGCGCCGCCCCCGAAAGCGCCTGCGAATCGGTCACCGCCCGAGCCGCCACCCGAGAATCCCGTGGCCTGGGCCAGCTGGCCCGGCACGCCCGCGGCATCCGGCTCGGAGCTGCGCACCCTCTGCCCGCCGCGTCTGCCTGCATCTCCGCCGCCTGTAACCTCATTGGCGAAGATCGAATTCAGGACCTCCACGAGTTCCTTGGCCTGCCGGTTGCGGAGCACGTAGCTGTGGATTTCCCGCTGTGGCCCGGCGGCCTGATCGTCGAGGCGGCGAACCCATTGCTGGGCCTCACGCAGATATTGCGGCTGCCTCGCTATGATCAGGATGGACTTGAGCTTCGCGTTCGGCACCAGTTGGACCATGCCGCTCATCGCGCCTTCGGCATTCGATGAGAAGATGCGGTTGACCCCATCGACAATGGCATCGGGTTCTCCGCCTCGCACTGGGACGAGCGCGAACGACATACCCTTCATGGCGTTGACGTCGAACACTGAAATGGCCTCCTCGATGGAGTTCATTTCCTGGGCCGTGCCCGAGATCAGCAGCGCATTGCGGGATGTGTCGACCCGCACCACTCCGCCGAACGACACGATCGGCTCGAGGATGCGCTTCATTTCCGTCGCCGCGATGTACCTCATCGGCACCACCTTGACCGAGTTCCCGATCTGTTGGCCGCCGCTATCCGATCCGCCGAGTCTCGCCCCCATCGCCGCTTGATCGGCCGTCACCACCCGATAGATGTTGCCGTTCTGAACGATCGCGGCGCCGACGGTCCGCAGGGACGCCTCGAAGAGTTCAGCGATGCCGGCACTGTCGACCGGCCTCGTCGTCTGAATCGTGATCCGGCCCTCGATCTTCGGATCGACGGTGAAGCTGGTCTTGAAGATATCACCCAACACGGCCTTCGCGCCTTCGGTCACCGAGGCATCGACGAGATTGAGTGTATAAGTCTGCCCCCCGGACGCCCGCGGAAGAGCGCTCGGCATCCGCGACTGGTCGGGATTGCCGGTGAACTCTCCCCCCGAAAAGACCTTGGCGGCCTGCGCCGGCCCGGCGCCACTCGGGTCCGGCAGGCTCGCATAGGGTCCGAAGGGGCGCCTTTTGCCGTCATCGTCGACCGAACGCGTCGAGTGAGTGGCGTTGACCTGCTTCTCGAAGGAGACGATTCCGGATTCCTGGCAGGCGCTCAACAGCAGCGCCCCAAGCAGAGCCAACGCAATGCATCTGGGGCTTTTAGAGAGGGGCGGCTTCCTGCCATCTACGGATGTACGAGCCATGTCCCGCCAACTACTGATAATGAGGTAGGCAACGCTTTGCTGGTACGCCTCGCGAGTTTGGCGAACGATTCGTTCGATTCCAATTAAATTCGATCGGGCGTGATCTTATTCCTTGGATAATAAGCGTCTGCGCAACAGTGCCCCCGAGCCGTATTCATGGGCTCTTCGGCCGATTTCCCTGCAGGCAACGCACGCCAAGCACGCGAAGACAAATATGAGACAGTAACCGGGAATCCGCAGTAGAAGAGATGACCGGACGAAACCTCGGCTCGCCGACGCATTGGCAACTCCGACGGCCGGACTGGACTGCAGCCGCGACGGCAGGCTTGCATCGGCTTCTGCAGGATGAAACGTCGCTTCGTGGGGCCTCTGCCACGTGGTACTCTGCAGGCTGGTCATGCAGATGGGCGCGTGCAGGGCCAGATTGCGGAGCAAACTCCTTGAGAGACCGCCCTTCGCCGCCAATCCTCCCAACAACAAGACGGCGTGAAATTCAGCTCCGCGCTTCGATCATTCGAACGATCATGCGCAGAGACGCCCATTCATTCGCCCCCCAAAATCCAGACAAAATTCTCAACACTCAAATATTCATAGACACAAAAATTGATTTCTCCGCAGCCTCAGGGGAACATCAATGGCCGAATACAGAATATCCATCATAGACAACCACCCTCTTCTCCTGGAGGGCATGGCTGCGCTCGTCCGGCGCAAACCCGGCCTGACATTGAGCGCGATGGGCTCCACTGTCGGGCACATCCGCTCCATCGCCACCGATCACCGCCCCGATGCGATGATCCTCGACTTCAATATGCCCGGAGACGCCTTCCGCGCGCTTCTGGAAGTTCTCTCGGGCTGGCCAGCAATGAAGGTCCTGGTCTTCACCGCCTCGAGCGATACCAATCTCGCCATCGCGCTTCTTGATGCGGGTGTCAGCGGCTTCGTGCTGAAATCAAGCTCGACGGATGAACTCTGTACGGCGATCGATGCAATACGCCGCGACGAGGTGTTCATTTCCCCCTCATTCGCAGCCCGGATCATCGGCGCCCTGAAACACAAGCCCGCCAACACGCGACCGGCGCCCATGCCGAACTTTCCGTGCCCGGGAACATCAGATCGTCAGGCTGCTTTCCAGCGGCAAGCGAAACAGGGAGATCGCAAGCGCCCTGTCGCTGAGCGAAAGGACCGTGAAGGGCTACATGACGCTGCTGATGCAAAAGCTCCGCGCCCGCAATCGCCTGGAGGCCGTCATTGCCGTGCAAGGTCTCAGCCAAGCAGCTACACTGCGTGGCGATATCGAGAATGACACCCTGTCAGGGCCGTTCGGTTAGAAGCAGGCTTGGCAAGGCGCCTTGCCCTGATGGGATCGTGGCCACGGGCCACGCCTGTCTGAAGCATTGCCACGCCCCTCCCCTCGTGTCGGCTCCGTTTCACCTCTCCTTGAAGATCCTGTTGGCGTGGTCTGCGAAGGGTTTCGTCAGGAACGAGAGCGCGGTGCGTTCCTCGGTGGTGATGAAGACCTCGACCGGCATTCCGGGCTGGAGCTTGCGGTCGCCGAGGGCAGCGACCAGATCGCCGTCGATCTGGATCTCGCCGGTGTAGAAATTGGCGCCGGTGGTGGGGTCGCGGGTGGTCGCCGGGGAGAGATGGCTGACGGTGCCCGGCAGTTCCGGGGTCGAATTCTTGGCGAAGGCGGAGAAGCGCAGGCGGGCGGGCTG
>NZ_JBFTRC010000160.1:0-24021 GCF_056399325.1 Allobosea sp. 01N443 | reverse complement strand
CTCGATGTTCTATGCGCGGCCGTTCACGCGCGAGCATTTCGGCTGCTTCCAGCGGATGAAACGGGCCGGAGCCGATGTCGTCGAGTTGCTGGTACCGGAGCCGGGTGAACTCGATCTGGGCGAGACCCGCGCCGCCATCGCCGATGCCGGCCTCTCCTGCGTGCTCGCTGCCCGGGTCAACCTCAACCGCGACCTCGCCAGCGCCGATGCCGGCGCCCACCACGCGGGCGTCACCTATCTCGAAACATGCGTCGATGTGGCCGCAGCCCTCGGCGCAGCCATCGTCGGGGGGCCGCTCTATGGCGCCCCTCTCGTCTTCGCAGGCCGAGCTCCCTCCCCCGTCGACGACGAAGAGCGCAAGCGCCGCATCGATGCGATCGTCGTCGGCCTCTCGCAGGCTGGGAAGCGCGCCGCCGACGCCGGCATCCAGTTCGGCGTCGAGCCGCTCAACCGCTTCGAGACCGATATCTGCAACACGACCCGTCACGCGCTCGAAATCGTCGAGCGCGTGAACAATCCCACCGTCGGCGTGATGCTCGATACCTTCCACATGAACATGGAGGAGTTCGATCTGACCGATGCCATCCGGCAGGCAGGATCGAAACTCCTGCATTTCCAGGCCAACGAGAACAATCGCGGCTTCGTCGGCTCCGGCCATATCGACTGGCCGGCGATCGCCCGTGCACTCCGCGACGTCGCCTATCGCGGGCCGATCGTGCTCGAACCGTTCCGACGCCGCGACGAGCGAGCCGGCACTCCCCTGGCCCAGTGGCGTGCGCCCACGGAGAACGAGGACGAACCGCTGGCCGCCAGCATCGCCTTCCTGAAGGCTGCACTCGCATTCGCCGGGAGGACGGCATGACCGGTTCAAGGACAGGCGCGCTTCGGGTCGGCTGGATCGGCTGCGGCGTCCATGCCAACGAGATGCTGCTGCCGCAGCTGACGCGGCATGATGTCGAGATCACTGCGCTCTGCGACACGGATGAGGCGCGGCTGAATACGACCGCCCGGCGCTACGGCGTCCCCGAAACTGGTCGCCTGCGCGACTGGCGCAGCTTCTTGTCCCGTGGCGATCTCGACGCGGTCGGTCTCGCGGTCGGTCCTGCCCTGCATCACGAGATTGGATTGGCAGCGATCGCGCGCGGCTTGCCGCTCTTCATCGAGAAGCCGCCGGCGCCGACGGCGCGACAAGCGGCCGAACTGGCCGAAGCCGCTGCGAGCCGCAAGGTGCCGGTCGTGCTCGGCTTCATGAAGCGCTATTCGACGGCCAACCGCATTGCCGCCAACGTCATCCGCGCGACGGAGTTCGGCGCAACGGCGAGTTTTCTCGGCGAGTACATGACCGCGCCGACCTATTTCGCCGGGGATCCGGATTATTCCGGCTTTTACCTGCATCATTGCGTGCATTATTTCGACCTCGTGCCGCACCTGATGGGCGAAGTCGCGAGCGTGAGCGCGAGGCGGCACGAACTGGCGCCGGGCAAGCTGCTGCTCCATGTCGATTTCCGCTTTGCCAATGGCGGCATCGGCACCCTGGTCTTGGGCACGCATCAGTCGCGCGGAACGCCGATGGAATGGTGGCAGGTGATGGGCGACCATACCCGCGTCGAGGTCCGCAATGTCCATGAAGTGCGCTATTTCAGAGCGCCCCCCTTCAAGGTCTCACGGGCCGAGGCCAGCCTGATCGATGGCGAAGACACCTTGGTCTGGGAGCCGAATCTGACGGCCGCCGCCAACGAGGACCACAAGGGCTATCACGCGCTTCTCGGSGACTTCGTTCGAGCGGCACGCGGCGAGCCGACGACCGCACCGAACGCGGCCGATGGCGCTGCCGCCATGGCGCTGCTCGAACAGGTAGTCGCCGAGCGTTGAGTCTGCTTGCGCCCCCTTCGGGACGCTGCGCCTCTGCGCCTGGGAGCCTGCTAGGGGGCGAGGAGCGGCCGGATGCTGGATAGGTTCTCGATCGTATGGCCGAGATGCTGCCGCAGCCTCTCGGCCGCCTCCTCCTGGCGGCCGGCGGCCAGGCTATCGAGAATGGCGAGATGCTCTTCGCATTGCCTCCGATAGCGTTTGCGGTCGAGCATCGAACGATAGGACAGCAGCCGGCGGATGCGGTTGATCCGTCGGATCGTCTCCAGAAAGAACGGATTTCCGGAGCCGGCGACGATCGTCTCGTGGAAGCGGACACCGCGTTCGTGGAGCGCGTCCGCGCTGTCTGTCTCGATCGCCCCGTCGAGGAGCCTCCGCTCGGCAGCCCTGCAAGCAGCAATGCTCTCGGGCGCAAGATGATAGCCGGGTTCGAGCAAGGCGGCAGGCTCCAGCGCCAGCCGCAGACGGTAGGTCTGCTCGAGGCTCTCCGGGGTGGTGAGAACCGGCGTGAAGCTCCAGCCATAGCCGGCGCGGCGCTCGGCCCAGCCCTCCTGGCTGATCCGCGTCAGGACTGCATTGAGTTCGGCACGGGTCAGTCCGTAGCTGTCCCTGAGATCGGACTCGGTGACGTGTTCGGACAACCGGCCGCGCAGATGGTCATCGGCGATGCGGAAATAGGCCTTCGTCACGCCGTCCGGCTCGGCGAGGCCAAGGGCTTCGCCGGAGGGAGGCGTCCCCTGAGCGACGAAATAGCCGCGATTGTGCTCGTGGCTCAGGACGCCCTTGTCGGCAAGCAGTTGCAAGGCCTGACCGACGGGAAAGCGCGACACGCCGAAACGCGTCGCGATATCCTGTGAGCGTAGATGTGTCCCGGCACCCAGATGCCCCTCTCGGATCTGATCGAGAATCCGAGCTGCGAGCGGGATCGCCAGGTCTCGTCTCCCACTGCCTGCCATCGTCCCAGCCCTGCCGGCGCGAGCGCGCCGACAGTGGCTCTAGGTGATGACACGGCTCGCAGGCAAGGTGCCTATTTCACCAGACCAATCGTGCGCAGGATGTCGCCGACCCGAATCTGCTCTTCCCTGAGGAAGGCTGCGAACGCCTCCCCCGCAAGATAATAGTCGTCCCAGCCGCGCGCCTTCAGCAGCGCTTTCCACTCGCCGCTCGCAACCATCGTATCGAAGAGCTTGGTCAACTGAGCCCTCTGTTCGGCGCTGATGCCCGGCGCGGCCATGACCGCCCGCCAGTTGACCACCTCGACATCGTAGCCGAGCTCCTTCAGCGTCGGCACATCGACGCCGTCAAGCCGCTTGCCCGAGGAAATGGCCAGCGCGCGCAGCTTGCCGGCCTTGATCTGGCCCTCGAGTTCGCCATAGCCGGAAACGCCGGCCGTGACACGGCCTCCGAGCATGGCCGCGAGCGCCTCCCCGCCACCGGAGAATGCGACATAGTTGACCTTGCCGGCATCAGCGCCGGCCACCTTCGTCACGAGCGCAGCAAGGATATGGTCGGCGCCTCCCGCCGATCCGCCGGCCCAGGTCACCCGGGCGACGTCGGCTGTCGGGCGGCGCCATCCCAACCACCGCCTGGCCCGGCGGGTGCGATGATCTTGAGTTCCTGCGGCGGCGTCTGGGCCGTCGCCAGTTCTGGCGTCATCGCCATCGCGGCAAGCAGGCCCGTTGCGAAAATTCTGCCGATGGTCATCTCGATCCTCCCCGATCGTGTTGGATTGGGCGCGTTTGCGCCGGTTACGCCCGCGCTTGGCCGGGCAACTCTTCGCCGCTGACGGTGAAGGACGTGGCGGGTGCCGTCAGGTGGCGCCCGAGGATCAACGGAATGATGCCGCCGGCGCGCAGCGTCGCGCATTCGAGCGCGGTCTCGACTGCGGCGCGCAGGAAGAGTGGTTGGGTACGCCCGGCCTTGCGATGGAGCCTTGCCGGAACCTTGCAGCGCGGAAGGATGGCGTGCGGCATGGCTTCGATCTCGATCATGTCGCCTGGCGCAAGCGCCAGCGCTTCCACGCCCTCCCCGGCCGCGAGCGACAGCGGCAGAATGCCCATCCCGATCAGGTTGGACCGGTGGATGCGCTCGAAACTCTCGGCCAGAACGGCCGCGACACCGAGCAGGCCGAGACCCTTGGCCGCCCAGTCGCGCGATGAACCGGTGCCGTACCGCTCACCCGCGACGACGACCATCGCCTTTCCTGACTGGCGATAGCGCTCGGCCACCCGCCAGAGCGGCAGGGTCTCGCCACTCGGAACATGGATGGTCGAGCCGGGCGCGATGCGCGGCGCGAGACGGTTGACCACCGTGCGATTGGTAAAGAGGCCACGCAGCATGACCTCCCAATTGCCGCGCCGCGAGGCATAGACGTTGAGGTCCTGGGCATCTTCGCCCTGTGCGATCAGCCATTGCGCGGCCTCGCTCTCGGACGGGATCTGGCCTGCGGGCGAAATATGATCGGTCGTGATGTCGTCACCGAGCACAATCAGGGGGTGGGCGCTGTAATGGCCGAGCCGGGCTGGCTGATCTGCGCGGGCAAAGGGTGGCGGGCGCAGATAGGTCGATGACGGATCCCAGGGGAAACCCGCACTCGCCGGAGCATCGAGTTCCTTCCAGCTCCTGCTCGCAGAGGCCTGCGCAAAGGCTTCAGCGAAATCGACGGGATCAAGCGCTCGCGCAAAGGCGGAATCGATCTCGGCCCCGCTCGGCCAGAGTGCTGCCAGGTCGACAGGGGTTCCGTCGGCCGTGGTCGCGAGAGTGCCCTTGGTGATGTCGCGATCGGCATCTCCCGCCAGCGCATAGGCGACGACCAGCGCTGGAGAGGCCAGGAAGCCGGCATCGATCTGGCCATGGACGCGGCCGGGAAAGTTGCGGTTGCCGGACAGGACAGCAACAGGAAGGACCGTGCCCGCGCGCGCGGCTTCATCCATTGCAGGACGAAGTGGGCCGGAATTCCCGATGCAGGTTGTGCAGCCATAACCAACGATTCCGAAGCCAAGCGCTTCGAGATCCTCGAGCAGGCCGGCACGCCGAAGATAGCGCTCGGCCGAGGGTGAACCGGGGGCGAGTGATGTCTTGACCCAGGCGGGGGGGGGGAGGCCGAGCTGGCGTGCCTTGCGCGCCACCAGGCCAGCGGCCACCAGCAACCGCGGATCTGACGTATTGGTGCAGCTTGTGATCGCGGCAATCGCGACGGGAAAGCGGGGCAATCCGGCCGCGGGCGCGGGCGTCTTCGCCTGCGGCATCGCCTCGAGCGCGGGAACCACCTCATCCGGCGCGACCAGATCCTGCGGCCGTCGGGGGCCGGCGAGGCTGATCGAGATCGCCGCCAGATCGATCTCGACGATCTCAGTAAAGCGTGGTTGCGCCTGCGGGTCGAACCACAGCGCCTGAGACCGAGCGTAATCAGAGACGAACGCGATATGATCGGGTTTGCGCCCCGTCTGAGCGAGATAGGCCAGCGTCGCTTCATCGATCGGAAAATATCCGGTCGAGGCACCGAATTCCGGCGCCATATTGGCGATGACAGCGCGCTCACCTCCCGACAGCGTCGCGGCTCCTGGCCCGAAGAACTCGACGAATGCGCCGGCGACGCCCTGCGCACGCAGCCGTTGCGTCACGGTCAGCGCAAGATCCGTGGCACTGACGCCTTCACGCAGGCGGTTGATCAGGCGCACGCCGATCACCTCGGGGATGCGCATCATCACCGGCATGCCGAACATCACGCTCTCGGCCTCGAGCCCGCCAACGCCCCAGCCGAGGACACCGATGCCATTGATCATCGGAGTGTGGCTATCGGTGCCGATCAGTGTGTCCGGGACGGCCCAGACCCGACCGTCGACGGTTTGGGTGGTCACGACCGTCGCGAGTTGCTCCAGATTGATCGTGTGCATGATGCCGGTGCCGGGCGGATGCACCCGGACGCCGTCAAGGGCCAGCGTGGACCATTTGAGAAAGCGATAGCGCTCGCCGTTTCGCTTGTATTCCCGTTCGAGATTGACGCGCATCGCGTCCGGCGACGCCGAAAGATCGACGCCCAGCGAATGGTCGACCGAGACGTCGAGCGACAGGACCGGGCTGAGCCGCTTGGGATCACCGCCGCCTTCGGCGATCGAGTCGCGCATGGCGGCGACATCGACCAGCGCAGGCGTGCATGTCGTGTCATGCATGAGAACACGACCTGGCTGAAAGGCGATCTCGCCATCCGAGCGTCCGCCCGCGAGCCAGCCGCGAATGCCCTGCAATGCGGCATTGCGCTCGTCCGCTCCCATGGGCTGGCGAACGACGTTCTCGGCGAGAATGCGCAGGACATGCGGCAGGCGCAGGAGGTCGGTCCCCAGCGTCGCCTGCAAGTCCGCAACTACATAGTCACGGCCGGCAAGGCGGCTTGTCCTGGAAATCGAGGATGGGTTTGGAATCATACCTCATGATGCATATTAACGACTATAAATGCAATGTCACCGATGGTGCCTCGACCTTCCCTGAACGCCCTGGCATTGCGGGCGCTGCTACGGACGCAACAGCCATAGATTATCGCCGGGTCGCTGGCGGTGACGGCCTTGCGGGTACAGCGGCAATCGCCGCCACCGTTTCCGTGCCGGACGCATCAGGCGCCCCGTGAAGCCATCGCTTCCTCACGGGGCGCTCGGACATCGGTCCCGGACAGATCAGGCAAGCTGAACCAAGGGTCCGGGATCGCTGAAAGGCGGAAGGCGACAGCCGGAGAATTGATCTGTGCTGGGATCCCGCTCGGGCAGGATCACTTCTTGCAGGCCACGAGGCAGAGCAACTGGAACAGAACCTGCGCCGCCACTTGCGCGGTATTGGTGGTTGGATCGTATTGTGGAGCGACTTCGACGACATCGCCGCCGATGATGTCGACGCCTGCGACGCCACGCAGGATCTCCAGCACTTCGCGCGGCAAGAGCCCTCCAACTTCGGGGGTGCCAGTACCAGGGGCGAAGCCCGGGTCCAGGCTGTCGACGTCGAAGGAGACATAGACGGGTCCGGAACCGACGACGGCCTTGGCCTTCTCGATTACCGCCTGCAGCCCCATGGTCCCGACCTCCTCGGCATGGATCACGGTCATTCCGGAATCGAAGGAGAACTCCCAGAGATATTCGCCGCCGCCCCGAATACCGATCTGGATCGTCCGTGTGGGATCGAGCACGCCGGCCAGGACCGCCTCCCGGAACGGGCCACCGTGATGGAATTTCGAGCCTTCATAGGGCCCGGCGGTGTCGCAATGCGCGTCGATGTGGATCATGCCGACCGGGCGCTTGGCGCCCAGTCCCTTCAGGATCGAGCCGGTGATCGAATGATCGCCGCCAACCGAGAGCGGAATCGTCGCGGTTTCGCCGATCATGCGATAGCAGGCTTCGATGTCTGCATGGCAATCAGCCAGACTGTAGCGACTGCTGAGCGCGATATCTCCGACATCGGCGACGCGTAATCTGCCGAGCGGCGCAACGCGCAGCACATGCTCATACGGTCCGATGCGCTCGACGGCGCGGACAGCGCGGGGCCCAAGCCGGGCGCCGGCACGGTTGGTCACGCCCAGATCCATCGGCACGCCGATCAATGCTACGTCGAGCCCGGCCAGTTTTTCAGCCGAGAGCCCGTCCGCCAGAAAGGGAGCGTCGAGGAAAGTTGCCGGATCGGCAAACGGCCATTTGCGCCGGTCCGCGCCCTGAAAAATAGTGTCCGCGACGGCCTTGAAATGAGGATCGTACATCTCGCCACCGCCGGCCGAAGCGTAGCGCTGGCGCAAGCGGTCGAGGGCGGCATTGTCGAAGGGCATGGCAACCTGCAGGGAATGATGCGGAAGCCCGGAAGGCTGGCAAAAGAACGAGGCTGCCGGAACGGCGAAAAGGCACGCGGCCCTATAAGCGAAACTGAATAGCGCCCCCTTTGCCTCCTCCCGGCGGCGGGCGGACGACGCTCGGGTCAGGCGGCTGCAGGCCAGCCGGTATGGCTGCGTAGAACCAGCTTCGATGATATGGTGCGGGTGCGATGCTGGAACTGGACCCTTATCTGCTGCGCGCCTTCCTGACCGTCGCTGAAGTCGGAACGGTCAATGGTGCCGCCTTGTCGCTGAACCGCACACAGGCGGCGGTCAGCATGCAGATTCGCAAGCTTGAAGAACTGCTGGGCAGCGACCTGTTCGAGCGCTCGTCGAAGGGGCTTGAGCTGACCAATAATGGAGTCCTGCTCACGCCCTATGCCCGCGAAATCCTGAGGCTCAACAGCGAGATCGGAAAACGCCTCAACGGCAAGATGATCGAAGGGCGGGTCCGGCTCGGGGTCGTCGAGGATTTCGCCGCGACGCGCCTGATTGAAATCCTGAAAGCCTTTCGCGACCAGAACCCCAAGGTCGACATCGATATCATCGTCGAGCCCAACAAGCGCCTTGCCGCTATGTTCGAGAACGAGAAGCTCGACATCGCAGTCTGTGACACGACACGGCTCAACCGCAAGCCAACCCTGGTCTGGTCGGACCGGCTGCTCTGGGTCGTGCGCTCGGACATGGTGATCTCGACGAGTTCGCCCTTGCCGATCATCATGTTCGAGGAATCCTGCCCGTGGCGCACACCTGCGCTGGCCGCGCTGTCGGGGCATGACCTGCAGTGGAAGATCGTCTGCGAAGCCTCGACGCTGGTTGCCATGGCGACCGCCGTGCGCGTCGGCATCGGCATCGGCCCGATGATCGCGGCGACGATCCCGGAGGATTGCCGGGTGCTCGACCATGCCGCCGGGCTGCCTGAGCCGGTCGAGGTCAGCATCGGGCTCTATTCCCGGACCGGCGCGCCAGGCGAAGCGCGCTACCTCTCGGACTTCATCGCACAGCAGAGCGACCTGCGCCGCCCCTGAATCGGTTCCGGCATTCACGCCCGCTTATAGCCGGACAAGCATTTTCGCCGTACCGCCGCGCCCTGCTTGCGAGTGCAATCGTGCCTCTGAACGGCTCGGGAGCCTGATCGTCCCGCACGATCGGCACAGCCTGTGGCCCCTCGACCCTCTGGCGCGAAGGACCTGACACCATGACGATGACACGCCGACATCTTTTGTCCCTGATAGGCGCGAGCGGCGCCGCAGGGCTCGCCTGGCCCCATGTGGCCGGGGCCCAGACTGCGAGCGGCCTCACGGCTGTCGAATGGGGCGGCGACGTCGTCGAGGCGATGAAGCAGGTCGCCGCCAGGCAAACCGCCGCCCAGTTCAACTGGGTCCTGCATCAGGGCGGAGCCGGAGCGATCCTCCCCAAGATCAAGGCGGGTTGGCCCAGGGTCGACTACGACTACATCGCCGGCTGGGAGGGCTCCTTCAACAGCATGATCACCGAGGACTGGGTCGAGACCATCACGGCGGCCGACGTCCCCAATCTGGCCGATATCCCGGAAAAGATCATGATGAGGGACGCCAAAGGCAATGTGAAAGCGGTGCCTCGCGCCATCGGCGGCATGTATTTCGGCTACCGGACCGACACTGCCCCCTTCGCCATCAGCAAGGTGGACGATCTCTTCGACAAGCGCCTCAAGGGCGCGATCTGCTGGCCCGGACCGACCCAGAGCATGATGCTGCAGATCGTCGCCCTGGCCCTGCAGGGCGGCGGCAACGAGTCCAATATGGAGCCGGGCTGGAAGCTGATGAAGGACCTGGCGAAGTCCGGCAATATCGGCCGCATTGCCGTGACCGACGTCGATTTCACCAACTCTTTCACCTCCGGCGAGACCTCAGTCGGCTTCTTCGCCGAACCGAGCTGGGCTGCCGTCGCCAAGAACTTCAAGATCACCCGCCTTACCAAACAGGCCGGCATGGCGACCTTCCTCTACCAGAGCGGCTTTGCCGTCATGAAGAATCGGTCGAACCGCAAGGCGACCTGCGATTTCATCAATTTTGCGATCAGCCCCGAAATGAGCACGCTTTACGCAAAAGTGGCTGGCGAAGCGCCGCTTAACAGCAAGGCAGCCATCCCGCCGGAGCTGGCTCATCTCTCCTTCACGCCGAAGGAGTTCGAGAGTTTCGTGCATGTGCCGGACTACAAGGTCGTGCTCGGCCAGCAGGATGCCTGGGCCAAGCGTTGGGAGTCCGACATCGCGCCACTGCTGTGAGTGTCATGACCGCTATCCCAGCCCAATACGCGCCGCTCGCGATCCCTGCGCCGCCCCGCACGACGCTCTTCTTGCTCGCACCGGGCTTGCTGCTGCTGTTCGTCATCTTTGCACTCCCCCTGTTCGGGCTCGTGCTGGAAAGCCTCAAGCAATATGTGCCGGGCCGGGTCGGCTCGGCCGTCGATGCGCCTCTGACGTTGGAGAATTATCGCGAGCTCGTGACGCCGTCATTCGCCGGCGTTCTCTACGAAACCTTCAAGCTGAGCGCAGCGGCATCGTTTGTTGGACTGCTGGCGGCGTTTCCACTGGCCTATTGCATCGTGCGGCGGTTTTCGCCGCGCAAGCGCGCCGCCTGCATCGGCTTTCTGGTGATGCTGGTCCTGCTCAGCATGCTGGTGCGCACCTACGCGCTGGAACTGGCCTTCGGCTCGGTCGGGGTTGCGCGCCCACTGCTTCTGGCGCTCGGGATTTCGCCGACAAGCCGCTGGTACACTGAAACCCTGGTCGCGGCCGGCCTACTCCATGCGGTCGTGCCGATGTGCACGCTGACCCTTCTGGGAACGATCCAGAATATCGATCCTCGCTTCTGCGATGCGGCGCAATCGCTGGGCGCTCCGGCCTGGAAGGCGCATCTCGGCATCACCGTTCCGCTGGCCCTGCCCGGGCTGGTATCGGCATTCCTGATCGCCATGACCTTTTCGATCAGCGCCTTCGTCATTCYGATGGTGCTCGGAAAGGGGCGCGTATTGTTTCTCTCGAACACGATCTACACGCGCTTCAGCGATGTCGCGAACTATCCCAGCGGCGCCGCGGTCTCGATCGTGATGCTCGTCATCACGCTGTTCGTGCTGTCTCTGGTTTCGCTGGTGCAGCGTCGTAGGGGCTCGCGCACATGACCGGTACCACACCTCACGACAGCGGTCGATGTGCTGGTCGGCACGGCCGCCGCGGTCGCGCTCGATCGCAGTAATTTTCACGGTCGCTCGCTGCTGATGGCCGCGTTCCTTTCGCCACTCATCGTGCCGGCGGTGGTGATCGGCTTTGCCTTGCTGCTGTTTCTGTCGCGCATCGGCATCGTCGACGGCTTCACCCGACTGCTCTGCGGCCACATCGTGATCACCCTGCCCTATGTCGTGCGCACCGTGCTCGCCAGCCTGACCGGTCGGGACAGGCGCCTGACAGAAGCGGCGCTGGTCCTTGGCGCGACGGAACGCCAGGCCTTCTGGAACATCACCCTGCCCCTGATCCGGAGCGGTATGATCACAGGCGCAGTCTTCGCCTTCGCCGTATCGTTGGACGACGTTGCAGTCAGCATGTTCCTGACGGACCCGTCGACCTACACCTTGCCGGTCGCCCTCGTCAGCAACATGCGCGCGTCCTTCGATCTCACGATCGCAGCCGCTGCCGTTCTCCTGATGGCGATCAGCGCCGTCCTCATCATCGTTCTGGAGCGCTTCGTCGGTTTCGACCGCCTGTTGGGCCAGGGGCTGTTTCGTTCATAGGGGTCAAACCGTGAGCAACGCCGTCGAATTTCACAGAGTCAGCCGTCGCTTCGGTGCCGTTACGGCCGTCGATGACGTTTCCTTCTCGATCGCCGCCGGCGAAACCGTTGCCCTGCTCGGGCCGAGCGGTTGCGGCAAGACCAGCATCCTGCGGGTCATTGCCGGCTTCGAACGGCCCGACCACGGCACGGTCAGCATCGGGGGGCGCGACGTCACTGCGCTCAAGCCCTATGAGCGCAATGTCGGGCTGCTGTTTCAGCATTATGCCCTGTTCCCGCACATGACCGTTGCGGAGAACATTGCCTACGGACTGCGCCACCGCGGCACTGACAGGCGCGAGATTCCCGATCGTGTCGAGGCGATGCTGGCGCTCGTGAGGTTGCAGGGTTTCGGCAGCCGCCGGCCGCATCAGCTCAGCGGAGGCCAGCAGCAGCGCGTCGCCCTCGCCCGCGCCCTGGCCACGCGGCCAGGCCTCATCCTGCTCGACGAACCGCTTTCGGCGCTCGACGCCAAGCTGCGGCAGGACCTGCGCGCCGAACTCAAGCAGGTCCTGGCCGCCGTCAATTCGACGGCGATGGTCGTCACCCACGACCAGGAAGAGGCGATGAGCCTGGGTGAACGCGTCTTCCTGATGCAGGCGGGCCGCATCGTCCAGGTCGGCGCCCCGTCAGACGTCTATGGTCGCCCCGGCTCGCGCTTCGCCGCCGATTTTATGGGGCGCACCAACTGGATCGAAGCCCAGGTGACGCGGCGCGAAACCGGCCTCGCCCGGGCCCTGAGCCGATCGGGCCTGTCGCTCACCGTGCCGGACTGCCCATCGGACGCAATCGACATCTGTGTCCGCCCCGAGAACATCATCCTGTCCACCGCCGCCGACGCTGATCCGGCTGGAATGGCCAACAGTGCGAAGGGTCGGATCCTCAATGTCGCCCTGCTCGGCTCTACCCGCCAGATCCTGGTCGAGACGGCCGGCGGCGAGCAGATTCTCGTGATGCAAGCCAACCGTGTCGGCGACGGTCTCGGCCCAGGTCAGGCCGTGACGATCGGCTTTCCGGTCGATGCCTGCATCACCATGCCGTCCGGCAACGCGACCGGGCTTGCCGCCGCACTCTAGCGTTCTCAGGGAAGGATGAACGATATGACCACGACCTCCTCGATCAAGACATCGCTGCTGGCACTCAGCCTGCTGGCGGGCATCGGCCTTGCGACGGCCCCGGTTCGTGCCGACGCTCTCGACGACATCACGAAGGCGGGCACCCTGAAGGTCGGTGTCTTCGCGGATTTTCCGCCCTTCTCATCGGCCAGCGCCGATATGAGCCTCAAGGGCTATGACATCGACATCGCCGAGACCATAGCCAACGCGTTGAAGGTGAAGCTCAACCTGGTCAACGTAACCGGCCAGAACCGCATTCCGTATCTGACCGAGCGTCGCGTCGACATCCTGCTCAGCGTCGGCCACAGCGCCGAACGCGAGAAGGTCATCGATTTTACCGCTGCCTACGCCCCTTACTACATCGCCGTCATCGGGCCGCAGGCCGTAAAGGTCGAAGGCAAGGCAGACCTCGCCGGCAAGTCGATCGCGGTGAGCCGCGGCACGCTGGAAGACACCTCGCTCACCGAGGCTGCGCCGCCTTCCGCCGACATCAAGCGCTTCGACAGCTACAACTCCGTCATCCAGGCCTTCATCTCGGGCCAGGCGCAGCTGATGGTCGTCGGCAACGATGTCGGCGCCCAGGTGCTCTCGCGCCAGACCACGTTGAAGCCCGAGCAGAAATTCCAGCTGATGACGTCGCCGGACCATATCGCGCTGAACAAGGACGAGCCGCGTCTCAAGCAGGCACTCAACGAGATTGTCGCCAAACTGCTCGCCGACGGCACGCTGAACAAGGCCTCGCTCAAGTGGCTCGGCAAGCCACTTGATCCCAAGGATCTCTGAAGCTTGGCCTACAGCCTCAACTTCGACTGGCTGAGCCAGGCCTCCGAACCCATCGCGCGCGGCGCGATGGCGACGGTGGGGTTGATCGCCGTCACGACCGTGCTCGGTACAGTCTGCAGCGTGTTGGGGGCAGCGGCGGTGCGCAGCCGCTCTCCCTGGCTGCGCGGCATGGTCGGCAGCTATGTCGAGCTGATCCGGAACACGCCGTTTCTGGTCCAGCTGTTCTTCATCTTCTTCGGCCTGCCCAGTCTTGGCTTGCGGCTTGATCCTGCCGTCGCAGCAATCCTCGCGATGACGATCAACCTCTCGGCCTATGGCACCGAGATCGTCGCCGCGGGGCTGGATGCCGTGCCCAATGGTCAGAGGGAGGCCGGCCGCGCACTTGGGCTGCGACCCGCGCTGGTCTTCGTCAAGATTGTCCTCCCGCAGGCGCTGAAGGTGATTTTCCCGGCGTTGCAGAGCCAGGTCATCATCATGATGCTCGAATCCGCGGCGGTGTCGCAGATCTCGGTGCGCGAACTGACCTATGAGGCGGACATGCTGCAGGCGCGCAGCTTCCGCGCCTTCGAGACCTATTTCGTCGTCACCATGGTCTATCTGGCGTTGAGCATTGGGTTGCGCCGCATCCTCGGCCTCTCCGGACGGAAATTCCTGATCGGGGGGCCGTCCTGATGGACTTCACCTTCTGGGACATCCTGCGCAACCTGCTGCTCGCGACACGCTGGACGGTCCTGCTCTCGATTGTCGCTTTCATCGGCGGTGGCGTGGTGGGGATGGCAATCCTGCTGGCGCGGGTCTCATCCCGTCACTGGCTGCGTCATGTCGCCGATCTCTATATCGGGCTCTTCCAGGGCACGCCCCTGCTGATGCAGCTGTTCCTGGTCTTCTTCGGGCTTCCGCTGATCGGCTTCCGCATTGAACCCTGGTCCGCGGCGGTCGTCGCCTTGACCCTTTGCGCCAGCGCCTATCTCGCGGAAATCTGGCGCGGCGGGGTCGAGGCCCTGCCGAAGGGGCAATGGGATGCTGCCAAGAGCCTCGGCCTGCACTATCCCAATCAGATGCGGCTGGTGATCTTGCCACAGGCCTTTGCGATCACACGGGCGCCGGTGGTCGGCTATCTCGTGCAGCTTGTCAAAAGCACGGCGCTGACCTCGATCATCGGTTTCGACGAGTTGATGCGAACCTCCAATGCCATCTCTAATGCGACCTTTGAGCCTCTCACCGTCTATGGCCTGGTTGCATTGATCTATTTCGTCATCTGCCTGCCGCTCACCCGCTACGCCCGCCATCTCAAGGCTCACGCCCCGGCCTGAACAACGACAGCCCGGCTGACGCCCTCGGAGCGCGGTATCTATGCAATGCCGAGCGCGACGCGTTAGATCTGACCCATGTGGATCCCTCCGCCGCAAAGGCTTACAGCGAGATGAGCGAGCGCATCATTCGCAAGCTCGAGATTCTCGAAGTCGAGCAACTCATGGACTGGGCTGCCGCGGAGGGCTGGAATCCCGGCCTCAATGACGCGGCGGTATTCCGTGCGACCGACCCTGAGGGTTTCATTGGCGCCTTCGTCGATGGCGAGATGGTCGCCGGCATCTCGGCGGTTGCCTATGGAACGACCTACGGGTTCATCGGCCTCTACATCTGCCGCGCGGACATGCGCGGCCAAGGTCATGGCAAGGCCGTCTGGAACGCAGGCATGGCGCGGCTCGATGGGCGCATAATCGGGCTCGATGGGGTCGACGAGCAATTCGAGAATTACCGGCGAAAGGGCTTTGCGCCCTCTTACCGAACCATCCGTTTCGGAGGCACTTTTGCGCGCGGCCTGGCTGATAGCCGGACGGTGGACGGCGTCACCCCGGATCTCCTGCGCGAGATCATGGCCTTTGATCGCAGGAGCTTTCCGGAGACGCGGGAAACCTTCCTGACGCACTGGCTCATGCCCCCGCATCATGCGCGCGTCGCAATCTCGGATGGCGCGGTCACCGGGTACGGCGTGGTGCGCAAGTGCCGCTCGGGCTGGAAGATCGGTTCGCTCACAGCAGTAGACGACGCGACGGCCACCGCGCTGGTGCAGAATCTAGGTTCTTCTGCCGAAGGCGATCTCCATATCGACGTTCCAGCCGCGCGGCAGCGGTTCATCGACATGCTGGTCGGTGCCGGCCTTCGGCCTGGTTTCGAGACGACGCGAATGTATCTGGGCACACCGTTTCCTCTGGCGCCCGAGCTGTTCGGCGTGACCACCCTGGAGCTCGGATAGGCGCACCGCACTGCGAGCGCGGCGGCGATATCGGCGAAACCGGTCTCGACCTTGCGCCAGGCAAAGGGCCTGCGGCTGCGCGGTCGCAGGATCTTACCCTCGACGCTTGCCTGAACCGCGAAAATAGAGTGCCATCTCCACGCCGGCAGTGGCCGGGCATTGGGAGACCAGACCATGGCTAGACAAGTGATCCTGGCAGCCGCGTCGGCATTCGTGCTCGCGACCGTCTTTTCCTCACCGTCCCAGGCACTGACGATGAAGGAATGCAGTACGAAATATCAGGACGCCAAGAAGGCGAATACTCTGAAGGGCCAGAAGTGGAACGATTTCCGCAAGGCTCAGTGCGGTGATGACGATGCCGCGGAGAGCGATGCGGCCGCAGCTGTCCAGGATGCTCCCGTAGCTCCGGCTCCAGCTGCCGCGCCGGCAACGCCCGGAGCCAAGCCGGCCGCCGCTCCTGCGCGGGCAAAGGCGGCGGTGTTCCCCAAGACCGTCGCGCAGAAATACTCGGATGAGTCGCCCGGCAAGGCTCGGCTGAAGACCTGCGCGGATCAATRCAATGCCAACAAATCCGCCAACGCCAACGGCACCCTGAAATGGATCGAGAAGGGCGGCGGCTACTGGAGCCAGTGCAACGCCAAGCTCAAGAGCTGACCCGATGTGGCGGCGGCCCAGGCCGCCGCCATTTTGCCAACTGTTTCCATGTAGAAGCGCGCTTTTGCGCGATCAGAACATGAACTCTGGAGTTCATCGCAACCAGGCCGCCCCGGCGCCGCCAGCTTCCCCGGATTGGTGACCGGTCCACGGCAGTATCCTTGCAGAAGATTGAGTGATTGCGATGGTCATTTACCTCTCATTAACCCTTTTCGCCCCCTTTTGGATCGTCTTCTGAGTTGGAGCTGGGGGCTCACAAAGGGAAGATGACATGCAGGCTTTCGACCCTGAGAACGGTGCCGAACATCTCGTCGGACGACCTGTCGCAGATGTCGAGCGCGATCTGATCCTCGCCACCTTGAAGGAAACCGGCGGCAATCGCACCCATGCAGCCGCCATGCTTTGCATATCGATCAGAACGCTCCGCAATAAGCTGGGCGCCTATGCCTCTGACGGCTACGAGATTCCAGAGGCCGGCCAATCCGCGCATTGAGGGATTTTGCGGCGATAAATGGGCTGCTCGCATTGGCGCGGCAGCCCATCTAGGCTCAGGACTCGTTGATCAGAGCCAGAAGATGACGGCCGCGGCGATACAGATTGCCGAGAAGAAAGTGTGGGCGCAGCGGTCGTATCGTGTGGCGATGCGTCGCCAGTCTTTGAGCTTAGCGAAGAGGTTCTCGACCTTGTGGCGCTGGCGATAGAGCGCTTTGTCGTAGGGATACGGGATTTTCCGGCTTCGGCTCGATGGAATGCAGGGTGCGATGCCTTTGGCGACCAGGGCCTGGCGGAACGCGGCGCTATCATAGCCGCGGTCGGCAATAAGGGTTTTGGCTGACGGTAGGGCAGCGAGCACGAGGCTTGCGCCCTTGTGGTCGCTCATCTGGCCTTCCGAGAGCAGCATGATGATCGGGCGGCCGGTCTCGTCGCAGACGGTGTGGAGCTTGGAGTTCAGCCCGCCCTTGGTGCGCCCGATACACCGGGGAAGAGCCCCTTTTTGAGCAGGCTCGCCGCCGTGCGATGCGCCTTCAGATGCGTCGCGTCGATCATGATCCGCTCCGGCCTGGGCCCTTCGCCGGCAAGCCCGGCGAAGATCCGGTCGAAGACGCCGAGCCGGCTCCAGCGGATGAAGCGATTGTAGAGTGTCTTGTGGGGACCGTAGCCCTTGGGCGCGTCCTTCCACTGCAGGCCGTTGCGGATGACGTAGACGATCCCGCTCACCACACGCCGATCATCAACCCGTGGCACGCCATGCGACAGCGGAAAATGCGGCGATATCCGCGTCATCTGCCGCTCGCTCAGCAGAAACAAATCATCCATCACGGCATCCTCCAGGACACCGTGAATCACATCTCAAGCAAAATTAATAGGTCCTGAGCCTAGCCATATCTTGGCCATCAATGCGGCAAAAGTTATCAAGCCGTTGCCTGGATAGGAGCCGCATCATGAAGAGAGCCTCGTTACTCGCCATGGTGTTGATCTCCGGCGGCCTCGCTGCCTGTCAAACCATCACTGCGGCAGAACAGCGTAGCGCCGACGAAGTGCGTTGCCGATCCTATGGCTTCCGGCCAGGCACTGACGCATTTGCCAAATGCCTGCTCGACGTCGATTTGGCACGCTCGGCTGCACGCCTCTATCGCTTCGAACAAGCAGGAGGGCCCGGGTGGGGCTATTACCCCTATGGGGGACGCCCCTTGTTCTGGTGAGTGCAGCTTCGAGCCCCCTGCACACGCGGCGCGGCGTGCGTTGGGCCTAGCCCTGGATCTGCTTCCACAGCACCATGCGCTCGCGCAGGTCGATGATCTTGCCATCGACCGCAAAGGTACCGTCGCCGCGATGATGCAGGGTCCGGCGTTCCTTCCGTTCCGGGTCAACCCAGATCCGCACGGCTTCCAGAATGAACAGATTGTAGCGCTCGATCAGGCTCCGATCGGCAACGCGGCACTCGATATTGGCGAGGCATTGGCCGATCAACGGCGCCGTGACGTCCTTCGCCGGCTTGGCAGTGAGCCGGAAGCGCTTGAACTTGTCGATCTCACCGCCCGAGCAATTGCCGATATCGACCACCTTTCGGGCGAGGTCGACTGTCGGGATCGCTATCACGCACTCGCCGCTCGCCCGCAACGCCTTGTAGCTGTGATCCCACGGGCCGATGATGCAGCCGATCAACGGCGGCGCATGCTGCATCACCATGTGGAAACCCATGGTCATGACGTTCGGCCGCCCCTCGTCCGATGTCGTGACGAGAACGATCGGTCCGGCCTCAAGCAGGCGATAGGCCTTTGATGCCGGCATCTCCTGAATGGTCATGACCATCGCTCCGCTGGCCTCTGCAAGGCCCAACGCCAGTGACCAGCGAAAGATCGTTGCTGCAGGCGACCTTTATGGAACCCTTATGCCTCCCCCCTGCCTTTCCCCTCGACCCCTTACTGCCCCAGGCACCACATCTCCGGTCTAACCTGACTGGAGATTGGCCATGGCCGACATCGTCTTCATCGCGCTCGGGCTCGGAGCCTTCGGGCTCTTCGCGGCCTATGCTGCGCAGTTGCGCAAGGTCTGACGACCATGGCGCTCACCTGGCTTTACGGGGCCGCGGCGCTTGGGCTCGCGGTCTACATGGTCGCTGCGCTGCTGCGCCCCGACCGCTTCTGACACAGCTTTCATAAAGGAGACCTCGCATGGACTGGCGGGGCTGGGCCGAGATCGTTTTCACGATCGCGCTGACTGTGGCCGTGGGTTGGCCACTTGGAATCTTCATGGCTCGCGTCTGGGCGGGCGAACGAACCTGGCTCGATCCGGTGCTGAAACCGGTCGAAGCCGTGGCCTATGCAGCCTTCGGCGTCGACCGCAACCGGCAGCAAGGGTGGTTCGGCTATGCCGGCGCGCTGATTGCCTTCAGCGCCGCCGGGTTTGCGCTGCTCTACGGGATGCTGCGCCTGCAGGGCGTGCTGCCGCTCAATCCGCAAGGCTTTGACGGGCTGTCGCCGCACCTCGCCTTCAACACCGCCGTCAGCTTCGTCACCAACACGAACTGGCAGTCCTATGGCGGCGAGACAACGATGAGCAATCTCAGCCAGATGGCTGGGCTCACCGTGCAGAATTTCGTCTCGGCCKGCGCTGGCCTCGCGGTCGCCGCTGCATTGTCGCGCGCCTTCGCTGCGGATCGGGGCGAGGGCCTCGGCAATTTCTGGGTCGATCTGACCCGTTCGGTCCTCTACGTCCTGCTTCCGCTGTCCATCGTCACAGCCCTTGCGCTGGTCGCGGCCGGTGTGCCGCAGACGCTGCTCGCCAATGTCGAGGCTTCGACCGTCGAAGGCGCGAAGCAGGTGATCTCGCTGTTCCCGACCGCGAGCCAGGAAGCCATCAAGCAATGGGGCACCAATGGCGGCGGCATCTTCAACGTCAACTCGGCGCACCCGCTCGAGAATCCGACGCCGTTGACCAACCTGATCGAGGTGGTTTCACTGAACGCGCTCGCCTTCGGCACGGTCATCGCCTTTGGCCGTGTCGCCGGTGCACGCCGCGAGGCGCGCGCGCTGATCGCGGTCATGGCGATCCTCGTCGGCGTCGCGGCCTCGGCCATCTACGCGTCCGAGACGCTGACGCCGCAGCCGGCAATGATCGCCGCTGGCATCCCCGATGCCTCGGCCAACATGGAAGGCAAGGAAGTCCGCTTCGGCGCCGCCACGTCGGCCATGTGGGCCGCCCAGACCACGGGTGCCTCGAACGGCTCGGTCAATTCCATGCATGGCAGCTACATGCCGCTCGGAGGCGGCGTTGCGATGTTCCTGATGCAGCTCGGCGAGATTCTGCCCGGCGGCGTCGGTTCCGGCCTTTACGGCATGGTGGTGATGGCGCTGCTCGCGGTCTTCGTCGCCGGCCTGATGGTCGGGCGTACACCGGAATATCTCGGCAAGAAGGTGGAGGCACGTGAGATCAAGTTCGCGATGCTGGCGGTGCTCATCCTGCCTCTCTCGATCCTCGGCTTCTCCGCGATCGCTGCGGTGCTGCCGGTCGCGCTCGAGGGACTGCTCAACAAGGGGCCGCGCGGTCTGACCGAAATCCTCTACGCATACTCCTCGGCGACGGGAAACAACGGCTCGGCCTATGCCGGCCTGACCGCCAATGCGCCCTGGTGGAACACCACGCTCGGCATCGCGATGCTGCTCGGCCGCTTCGCCTATGCCATTCCGGTGCTCGCCATCGCGGGCGCTATCGCGGCCAAGCCGAAACTCCAGCCCACCGCCGGCACTCTGCCTTCTGACAGCCCGCTCTTCGTCGGCCTGCTGATCGGCATCATCCTGATCCTGGGTGGCCTGCAATTCTTCCCGGCGCTCGCGCTCGGACCAATCGTCGAGCACTTCCAGGTGCTTGCGGCGGCTCGTTGAGCCGACAAAGGAAAGCTTCCATGAGTATGTCCTTCGTCAAATCCTCCAGCTTCGACCAGGGCGTCGTGCTGACGGCGCTGAAGAGCGCCTTCGTCAAGCTCGACCCGCGCAAGCTCACCGGAAATCCCGTGATCCTGGCCACGGAGGTCGTCGCGGCGCTCGCGACGGTTTCCGCCGCGGTCGCCCTTTCCGCCGGCGCACCTGCCGGGTTTCCGATCCAGATCGCGGCCTGGCTCTGGCTCACCGTGCTCTTCGCCAATTTTGCCGAGAGCATTGCCGAAGGGCGCGGCAAGGCGGCGGCAGATTCGCTCCGTGCCGCCCGCGTCACCACCAAGGCTAAGCTGATCATCGACCCTGAGCGGAATGCGATGATCCCGACCGCGGCCCACAAGCTCGTTCCGGGCGATCTCGTGCTGGTCGAGGCCGGCGACGTGATCCCGGCCGATGGCGAGATCGTCGAGGGTGTCGCCTCGGTCAACGAGGCCGCGATCACCGGCGAATCCGCTCCGGTGATCCGGGAGAGCGGTGGCGACCGCTCGGCCGTCACCGGCGGCACCACGGTGGTCTCCGACTGGATCAAGATGAAGGTCACGTCGCAGCCGGGCTCCTCCTTCCTCGATCGCATGATCGCGATGGTGGAAGGCGCCGACAGGCGCAAGACCCCGAACGAGCTTGCGCTTGCCGTGCTGCTCGCCGGCCTGACGCTGGTCTTCCTGGTAGCCGTCGTCACCCTGACCGGCCTTGGTGCCTTCTCCGGCATCTCGCTCGATCCCATGGTGCTCGGTGCGCTCTTCGTCACGCTGATCCCGACCACGATCGGCGGATTGCTCAGCGCGGTCGGCATCGCAGGCATGGACCGGCTGCTCAAGGTCAACGTGCTCGCGACCTCCGGGCGCGCAGTCGAAGCCGCGGGCGACATCGACACGCTGCTGCTCGACAAGACCGGCACGATCACCTTCGGCAACCGCATGGCCGTCGAGGTCATCCCGGCGCCGGGCGTTCGCCCGGACAATGCGCTGCGCGCCGCGCTCATGGCCTCTCTCGCCGACGAGACCCCCGAGGGTCGCTCGATCGTCGAATTGGCGCGGGAGCAAGGCATTACTGCCAGCATCCCGGACCATGCGACCGCGATCGCCTTCAGCGCGACGACGCGTCAGTCGGGCCTCGACGATAACGGCCAGTCCTGGCGCAAGGGCGCGGTCGATGCCGTGCTGACCATGCTCGATCTGCGCGACGGCCAGGTCCCGGCCGAGATGCGCCACGCGGTCGACCGCATCGCCCGCTCGGGCGGCACGCCGCTCGCGGTCAGCGAGAACGGTGCGCTGGTCGGCGTCATCCACCTCAAGGATGTGGTGAAGCCCGGCGTCAAGGATCGCTTCGCCGATCTTCGCCGCATGGGTGTGCGCACCGTGATGATCACCGGCGACAATCCCGTCACCGCTGCGGCCATCGCTTCCGAAGCCGGCGTCGACGATTTTCTCGCCGAGGCGACCCCGGAGGACAAGCTGCGCATGATCCGCACCGAGCAGGCCAAGGGCCGTCTCGTCGCGATGTGCGGCGACGGCGCCAATGATGCCCCGGCGCTCGCGCAGGCCGATGTCGGCGTGGCCATGCAGACCGGGGCGCAGGCCGCCCGCGAGGCGGGCAACATGGTCGATCTCGACAGCGATCCGACCAAGGTCCTGGAGATCGTCGAGGTCGGCAAGCAGCTCCTGATCACGCGCGGAGCACTGACCACTTTCTCGATCGCCAACGACGTCGCCAAATATTTCGCGATCATCCCGGCCCTGTTCGTGGCCGCGCTGCCGGCCTTGGGCGCCCTCAACGTCATGGGGCTCACGAGCCCGCATAGCGCCATCCTCTCGGCCGTGATCTTCAACGCGCTGGTCATCATCGCGCTGATCCCGCTGGCCCTGCGCGGCGTGCGCTATCGCGCCATCGGCGCCGCCAAGCTGCTCTCGCGCAACCTCACCCTCTATGGCATCGGCGGGCTGATCGCGCCCTTCGTCGGCATCAAGCTGATCGACATGATCGTCACAGCCCTGAAGCTCGCCTGACGCCGCGGACAAGGAGCACCAACCATGTTGTCCCATCTTCGTCCTGCCATCGCCTCGATGGTGTTCTTCACCCTCGTCCTCGGCCTTGCCTACCCGCTCGGCGTGACCGGTATCGCCGGCGCGGCCTTCCCGTCCCAGGCCGGCGGTTCTCTGATCCGCAATACCCAAGGCGAGATCGTCGGTTCGCAGTGGATCGGCCAGAACTTCAAGGGCGACGCCTATCTGCGTCCCCGCCCCTCCGCCGCCGGCAAGGACGGCTATGATGCAGCGGGCTCATCGGGCTCGAATCTGGGCCCCATGAACGAGGACCTCGCTGCACGGATCAAGGCGGATGCCGAGGCGCTGCGGGAGGCCGACGGGAAAGGGTCCTTGCCGGCCGATGCGGTTACCGCTTCCGCTTCGGGTCTGGATCCCCATATCTCGCCGGAGAACGCGGACCGCCAGGTCGCTCGCATCGCCAAAACCCGCGGCATCGCCCCGGACCAGGTTGCGGCGATCATCGCAGCGAACACGCAGGGGCCGACCTTCGGCTTTCTCGGTCGTTCGCGTGTAAACGTGCTGACCGCGAATCTCGCCCTCGACGCGCGTTATCCGAAGCCGCAAGCTAAGGCGCCATGAGCCCAGCGTTATGACTGCAGACGAGACCAGATTCCGGGAGCAGGGACGCCCCGATCCCGATGCCCTTCTGGCGCAGGCCGGCCGCAAACGCGGCCGGCTCAAGATTTTTCTGGGCATGGCTCCAGGCGTCGGCAAGACCTACGAGATGCTGTCCCAGGGCCGCCGCGCCCAGGCCGAGCATGGCGAGGTCCTTGTCGGCGTGGTCGAGACCCATGGGAGGCGGGAGACCGAGGCCCTGCTCGACGGTCTCGAGGTCATGGCGCGCCGACCGATCGAGCATCGCGGCCGGACCTTGCTGGAGTTCGACCTCGATGCGGCGCTGGCCGTCAAGCCGCGCCTCCTGCTCGTCGACGAATATGCCCATTCCAACGCTCCCGGCAGCCGCCACCCGAAACGCTGGCAGGATGTCGAGGAACTGCTCGAATCCGGTATCGACATCTGGACGACGCTGAACGTCCAGCATCTGGAGAGCCTCGTCGACGTGGTCTGGAAGATCACCGGCGTGCGCCAGCGTGAAACGGTGCCGGACAGCGTCCTCAGCCGGGCGGACGAGATCGAGCTGATCGATATCACCCCGACCGAACTGCGCCAGCGCATGGCAGAGGGCAAAGTCTATCTGCCCGAGACGGCGC
>NZ_JBFTRC010000159.1:0-28991 GCF_056399325.1 Allobosea sp. 01N443 | reverse complement strand
GGTCTCGAGCACGACCGTATTGTTGGGATCGGAGGCCGGCGCTTGCGCCTGAGCGCAGCCGAGCGACGCAGCAAGGGCGAGAATGGCGAGAGAACTGCGCAGCATGTGAAGCATCTCCGTCGTTGCCGGAGGATCCGGCCGATCATCACCGGCGTCGTAACGGCATCCTTTGACGGGAACAAGGCGTTGAGCCGCCACATCTGGAGCATGCCGCACTGCACAAGAGCAAACTTCATTTAACTTGCAAAAAGATCAGGCTAGCGCTGCCTAAATGGGTGACAGCCCTGTCACAATCGGATACTCATCTGGCGCTGGGCTCGCTCGGGGAAACCTTGAGCGCCGCGGACCAGGTCTCGGGAGGAACAAACGCCCGCCTAGTATATGAGTCGCACGCAACCAGATGTGCGCCGTTACTGCGGAAAAAACAGACTCCAGGGCAAGGCTTCGGCCTTGCCCTTTGTTTTTGGCGTTACCGTCCGCGGCCGATCAAAGATCGTAGGCCGACCAGATATACCAGACGAACACGAAGATGATTCCGGCCAGGATCGTTGTGATCAGCGCCTTCTTGGCGAGGCCCGGAAGCACGGGCGCGCCTGGCTCGGTGCCCTGAACGACCTCCCCGTCCTCCGCCTGACTGCGGACCCCGAACGGCAGGGTCACGAACAGAACCGTCCACCAGATCACGAAATAAACGGCGAGACCGCCAGCAATGGTCATGGCCTGATCCTTTCTCGGGCGGAGGCGGTCATCTCATGGCAAGCCAGCGGGATTGCGGCAAGGCTCCTCGCTGCCGCAGCCCCTCGCAATCCACGCGAAAGCCTATCCGACCAAGGCGACGCAGGAGAATGCGACGCGCGCTTCCGTGGGCACGCCGAAGCGCGCGGTATGGCGCGCCGGCAGGCCGCCGGGGAAATGCTTCACATATTCAGCATTGCAGGCGACGTAGTCGGATGGGTCGGTGATCAGCATCGTCATCTGCACGACACGGTCGAGGCTGCTGCCCGCTTCCGTCAGAATCTCGCTGATCCGCCCCAGCGCATTGCGAACCTCATCGACCGGTGTCGCACCGCGGTGGATGCCGTTCGCAGGATCATGCGGAGCCGAATGTCCGGAGACAAAGATAAGCCCCGCTGCCCGCGTCGCCGCACTGAACGGGCGTGGCGAGCCCGCTTCGGGCTCACCGAAGAACTCGATCATCAATCGTCTCCCGCTTGTTTCGCGCCGTCGGATCTCAGGCCTGTTCCAGTTCGACAAGCGTTCCGCAGAAATCCTTGGGGTGCAGGAACAGGACTGGCTTGCCATGGGCGCCGATGCGCGGCTCACCGGAACCGAGCACGCGCGCGCCCGTTGCCTTCAGCCGGTCCCGCGCAGCCAGGATGTCGTCGACCTCGTAGCAGATGTGATGAATGCCGCCATCGACATTCCGCTCGAGAAATTTCGCGACAGGCGAATCCGCTCCAAGGGGCTCGAGCAACTCGATCTTGGTGTTGGGCAGCTCGACGAAGACGACCGTGACGCCGTGCTCAGGCTGCGGCAGCGGCTGGGAGACGCGTGCACCGAGCGTATCGCGATAGAGCGCACTCGAGGCCGCAAGGTCCTTTACGGCGATGGCGACATGGTTGAGGCGACCAATCATTCAGAGCTCCCTTGCATCCGGCGAGAACACCGCCGTCCATACTGCCGATGATCTAGCCTTCCGCGCTGGCATCGGCCCGAAAACCGCAATCCAGTTTTCGGGCCGATATCTTAGACTTCGATCACCAGCGCATGCACCAGCGGCTTCTTGCCCCATTCCTCGTTGACGGTGCTACGCAGGCCACGCTCCAGCGCGTTGCGCAGCGCTTCAGGATCGCGGCGACGCGCCTTGGGGATGTTGTCGAGCAGGTCGGAGACCGCATCGGCGACCAGTTCGTCGAAGGGCGTGCCGTCGCGCGCGGCCGGCGGCAGGCCCAGCACGGCAATCTCTGGCTCGCCGGCGATACCGCCCTTGTCGTCAACCGCAACCGCGACCGAAATCATGCCGGCAAAGGAGAGCCGGCGGCGCTCCTGGATCGTCTTCTCCATGGCATTCACCAGGAGAGCCCCGTCCTGATAGAGCCGGCCATGGGGTGCTTCATCGATCTTGCCGGCGCCATCGGCCGTAATGGCGATGATGTCGCCATTGCCGGCACGAACGACGTTCTTGACGCCGAGCCCGCGTGCGAAGGCCGCGTGCTCGCTCAGATGCAGATCCTCTCCATGGGCGGGAATGGCGATCTTCGGTCGGAGCCAGCCATAGAGCCGGGCCATTTCCTCGCGGCGCGGATGGCCCGAGACATGGACGAGATGCGTGCGGTCCGTGATGATCTCGATATTGTCCCGTGCCAGTGCATTCAGGATGTTGCCGACCGCCTTCTCATTGCCCGGAATGGTGCGGGACGAGAAGATCACACGGTCGCCTGGCGACAGGGCGATCTCGGGATGATCGTCGGACGCAATGCGCGAGAGCGCGGCGCGCGGCTCACCCTGACTGCCGGTGAGCAGCGCCACAACCTTGTCGCGCGGCAGGTAGCCATAGTGCTCGACGGAGCGGAATGCCGGAATGCCGTCGAGATAGCCGCATTCGCGCGCGACATCGATGACACGGTCCATCGCACGGCCGACCACGACGACATCGCGATGACCGGCCATGGMAGCTTCGGCGACGGCCCGCAGCCGGGCCACATTCGAGGCGAATGTCGTGACGGCGACTCGGCCGGGCGCGGAAGCGACCAGTTCCTTCAGCTTGGCTGCGACGTCCGCCTCGCTCGGGCTGATGCCGTCACGCATAACGTTGGTCGAGTCGCAGATCAGGGCGAGCACGCCCTCGTCGCCGAGCTCGCGCAGTCGCTTCTCGTCGGTTGGCAGGCCGACCTGCGGCGTCGGGTCGATCTTCCAGTCGCCGGTATGAACGACGAGGCCGACCGGAGTACGGATCGCCAGCGCGCAGGATTCCGGAATGGAATGCGCCACCGGCACGAACTCGATCTCGAAGGGCCCCAGCGTGACATGTCCGCCCTGGGCGACGACGTTGATCGGCACCTTCGGAGCGCCGGGCTCGCCCAGCCGCCGCGTGGCAAGCAGCCCGGCCGCGAACTGTGTGCAGTAGACGGGCGCGCGCAGGGAGGGCCACAGCGCCGCGAGCGCGCCAATATGATCCTCATGCGCGTGGGTGATCACGATGCCAAGCAGATTGGCCCGCTCCTCGATGATGTAGCGCAGGTCGGGGAGGACGATGTCGACGCCCGGAACATCGGGACCGGCAAATGACAGGCCGCAATCAACCAGGATCCATTTGCGCCGCCCTTCAGGCCCGAAGCCATAGAGTGCCGCATTCATACCGATCTCGCCTAGGCCGCCGAGGGGAACGAAGACGAGTTGGTCGCTGGAACGGGTCACGGGAAATCCTAAGGCAAAAGGCAGGGCGCAGAGCGCGCCGGATGAGTGGCAAGGCCTAGCATGAAGGCCGTGGAAGCGCGACAGGAGCCGCTCTGGGACAGGCGTAGCCGTTCAGCCGGGAGGGCCGAAATAGAGATCGCCTGCGTCAACCAGATGTCGCGCGCCTGCGACATCGAGCTCGAGCCGACCCGAAGCATCGAGGCCAAGGAAGCGACCGCTCAGCGGCCCCTCCGCCAGGCGCAGGGTGATGGTCTCGCCGAGGAATGCTGCACGTTCGAGCCAGGCCGCCCGGGCCGGGCCAAAGCCGCCCGGCAATGACCAGGCATTGAAGCGGGCAACCCAGGCGTCGCTGAGCGCGGCCAGCAGAGCCTCGATACTCGCAGCCTGGTCTTCGGCCTTCAGGAAGGTCGCGGGATAAGGGGTATCGTCCGGTCGGCTGGCGACATTGACGCCCATGCCGATGGTGACCGCAAAGCGCCCTGCCCGGCTCTCGCCTTCGAGCAGCAGCCCCGCCGTCTTGGCGCGGTCGATCAGCAGGTCGTTGGGCCATTTCAAAACAAGGCGCGGAGCAGAGAGGCCGGTCACCCTAGCTGCGGCGTCATGCAAGGCGAGGCCGGCAACAAACCCGAGCTGCGGCGCCAGCGCAGGTTCGCAGGGCTGCACGAGCAAGAGGCTGGCGTAGAGATTTCCTGGCGGTGAGCCCCAGTTGCGGCCATGACGGCCACGCCCGGCGCTTTGGCTGCGAGCCACGATCCAGAGCAAGCCAGGGTCGCCCTGGTCGGAGGCGCGACGCGCCTCTTCCATGGTCGAGCCTACCGCGTCCCGCACGATCAGCCGGTAGCCGGCGGCGCGCGCCGCCTCGCCGAGCACGCCGCCCGCCCCCTTAGAACAGCGACTTGGCGGCAGCAGCAGCCGAGTCGAACAGCGGGGCCGGCACGAAGGAGAGCATCAGCACGAACAGGGTCGAGACCAGCAGCACGCCGCGCACGCCGATGTCTCCCTTCTCGAAGGCCGGCTTCGCCTCGTCGAAATACATCACCTTGATGACGCGCAGGTAGTAGTAGGCGCCGACCACGCTGGTCACCACGCCGATCACAGCAAGTGCGTAGAGCTTGGCATCGATCGCGGCATAGAAAACGTAGAACTTCGCCCAGAAACCGGCCAGCGGCGGAATGCCGGCGAGCGAGAACATCATCATCGCCAGCGCGAAAGCCATCCAGGGATTGGTACGCGAGAGCCCGGCAAGCTCGGAGATGTCTTCGACCGGCTTGCCGTTGCGGCGCATCATCAGAACGCAGGCAAAAGCGGCAAGCGTCGTGGCGAGATAGATCGCCATATAGGTCATCACGCCCTGGACGCCCGCTGCCGTTCCCGTCGCGAGGCCAACCAGCGCGTAGCCCATATTGGCGATAGAGGAATAGGCGAGCAGGCGCTTGATGTTGCGCTGGCCGATGGCAGCGAAGGCACCGAGCGCCATCGAGGCGATCGACATGAAGATGATGATCTGCTGCCACTCATGCAGCGCGCCCGGGAACGCCCCGACGAAGATGCGAACCATCATCGCCATCGCAGCCATCTTGGGCGCAGTCGCGAAGAAGGCGGCGACCGGCGTCGGCGCACCCTCATAGACGTCCGGTGTCCACATGTGGAAGGGCACGGCCGAGATCTTGAAGGCAAGGCCGGCGGCGACGAAGACGATGCCGAAGATCAGCCCAAGGCTAATATGCTCGCCGTGGACCGCCTGTGCGATGCCGGAATAGGTCACGGTGCCGGTGAAGCCATAGACCAGCGAGCTGCCATAGAGCAGCATGCCCGAGGACAGCGCGCCGAGGACAAAGTATTTCAGGCCCGCTTCGGTCGACCTGGTATTGTCGCGGTCGAAGGCGGCGACGACATAGAGCGCAAGGCTCTGCAGCTCGAGACCGATATAAAGGCCGATCAGGTCGCTGGCCGAGATCATCATCATCATGCCGATCGTGGCGAGCACGACCAGCACGGGGAACTCGAAACGCATCGAGCCGTCGCGGCGCATGAAATCGCCTGCGAGCACGATCGCCGCGCCGGCACCGATCAGGGTCAGTGCCTTCATGAAGCGCGCGAAACCGTCTGCGACGAAGCCGCCGTTGAAGGTCACCGCCTTGCCGGTGCCCGAGAGCACCATCACGAGCGCTAGCGCGAGCAAGGCAAGTCCGAAGGCTTCGAGCGTACGGGTCGCGCCCTCGCCGCGGATGGCGCCGTAGAGCACCATGGCGATCGCGCCGATGGCGAGGGTGATTTCCGGCAGAGCTGGGCCGAGGGCGGGCAAGGTCATTGCTGCCAAACCTTACTGTACGACCAGCATCGCCGTTTTCGCGGCGGTGAGTGCGGCCTGATAATTCTTGATGAGGGCTTCGGTCGGCGCGGCGAAGGCGTCGAGGATGGTACCCGGCGCAATGCCGTACCAGATCGTCAGCAGCATCAGCGGAGCGAGGATGACGACCTCGCGGGTGTTGAGATCGGTGATGCTCTTGAGCTCGGGCTTCACCAGTTCGCCGAACACGACGCGGCGATAGAGCCAGAGCGCATAGCCAGCCGAGAGGATGACGCCGAAAGCTGCAAAGAACGCGACCCAGGGATTGGCCTTGAAGGCCCCCAGGATGGTCAGGAACTCACCGACGAAGCCGGCCGTGCCGGGCAGCCCGACATTGGCCATGGTGAAGACCATGAAGGCGACGGCGTAACGCGGCATCCGGTTGACCAGCCCGCCATAGGCGGCGATCTCGCGGGTATGCATGCGGTCATAGATCACGCCGACGCAAAGGAAGAGTGCGCCGGAGACCAGCCCGTGGCTGACCATCTGGAACATCGCACCCTGAATGCCCTGCGGCGTCAGGGTGAAGAGGCCCATGGTGACGAAACCCATATGGGCGACGGACGAGTAGGCGATCAGCTTCTTGATGTCCTCCTGCATCAGCGCCACCAGCGAGGTGTAGATGATGGCGATGACGGAGAGCGCGAAGACCAGCGGCGCAAACATCGCCGAGGCTTCCGGGAACATCGGGATCGAGAAACGGATGAAGCCGTAGCCGCCCATCTTCAGCAGGATCGCCGCCAGGATGACGGAGCCCGCGGTCGGTGCTTCCACGTGGGCGTCAGGCAGCCAGGTATGGACCGGCCACATCGGCATCTTCACGGCGAAGGATGCGAAGAAGGCGAGCCAGAGCCAGGGCTGCATCGAGACCGGGAACTTATGCGCAAGCAGCGTCGGGATGTCGGTGGTACCGGCATTCCAGTACATCGCCATCAGCGCGAGCAGCATCAGCACCGAGCCGAGCAGCGTGTAGAGGAAGAACTTGTAGGACGCGTAGACGCGGCGCTTGCCGCCCCAGATGCCGATGATCAGGAACATCGGGATCAGGCCGGCTTCGAAGAAGACGTAGAACAGCACGAGGTCGAGCGCGACGAAGACACCGATCATCAGCGTCTCAAGGATCAGGAACGCGACCATGTATTCGCGAACCCGCTTCTCGACCGACGTCCAGGACGCGAGGATGCAGAACGGCATCAGGAAGGCGGTCAGCACCACGAACGGGAATGAGAAACCGTCGACGCCGAGCTTGAACCTGATCGCATCCGAGACCCAGCCATGGGTCTCGACCAGCTGGAAGGCCGGATTGGCCGAGTCAAACCGGCCCCAGGCGACACAAGCCAGGAAGAAGGTCGCGATCGTCGTCGCCAACGCGACATAGCGAGCGTTGGAGCTGACCGAAGCCTCGTCGCCGCGCTGCGCCAGGATGAAGGCGGCGCCAACCAGCGGCAGGACGAGTAGACCGGTGAGGATACCGAAACCGAACATCATCTCACCCGCGAGTCAGCAAATACCAGGTCACCAGGCCCGCGACGCCGATCAGCATGGCGAAGGCATAGTGATAGACAAAACCGGTCTGGAGCCGGACGACGCGGTTGGTGACATCGACCACCCGAGCCGAGACGCCATCGGGGCCGAAACCGTCGATGATGAAGCCGTCGCCCTTCTTCCAGAGGAAGCGGCCGAGCCATTTAGCCGGACGAACGAACAGGAAGTCGTAGATCTCGTCGAAATACCACTTGTTGAGCAGGAAGCGGTACAGGACTGGGTTCGCCTTCGCGAGCTTGCCTGGCACGTCCGGGCGCAGCACGTAGCAGTAGAGCGCGCCAACGAAGCCGAGCACCATCGCGATAAAGGGCGAGGCCACGACCCAGCCGGGAACCTCGTGCATCGCATGCAGGATGTGGTTGTCCTTGCCGGTGAACAGCGAGGCCTTCCAGAAATGCTCGTAGTCGTGGCCGATGAAGGCTTCCTTGAAGACGAAGCCGGCGGCAACGGCACCGAGCGCGAGCACCGCAAGCGGCACGAGCATGCTGAGCGGGCTTTCATGCGGCTGGTGCGCGTGATCGCCGTGACCGTCATGGCCATGTCCGGCATGGGCGTGGTCATCGTGACCATGGGCGTGCGCGGCATGAGCGTGATCGTCATGACCATGCGCGTCATGGCCGTGGCCGGCCCAGCGCGGACGCCCCTCGAAGGTCATGAAATACAGGCGCCAGGAGTAGAACGAGGTGAAGCAGGCAGCCACGACCAGCAGCACGAAGGCGTAGTCGGTGGCGAAGCCATGCTTGGCCGCGAAGGCGCTCTCGATGATCGCATCCTTCGAGAAGTACCCGGCGAAGAACGGAAAGCCGGTCAGCGCCAGCGTGCCGATCGTCATCGCGGCCGCGGTGAAGGGAATGTGCTTCCGCAGCCCACCCATGTGACGCATGTCCTGCTCATGGTGCATCGCGTGGATGACCGAGCCGGCCCCGAGGAACAGCAGCGCCTTGAAGAAGGCGTGGGTGAAGAGGTGGAAGATACCGGCGGAATACGCTCCGACGCCCAGCGCGACAAACATGTAGCCGAGCTGCGAGCAGGTCGAATAGGCGATCACGCGCTTGATGTCGTTCTGCACCAGACCGACGGTCGCCGCGAAAAAGGCGGTGGTTGCGCCGATGACGACGACGACGGTCATTGCGACCGGCGCATATTCGAAGATCGGCGACAGGCGCGCCACCATGAAGACGCCGGCGGTGACCATGGTCGCGGCATGAATCAGTGCCGAGACCGGAGTCGGGCCTTCCATCGCGTCAGGCAGCCAGGTGTGGAGCAGGAACTGCGCCGACTTGCCCATAGCGCCCATGAACAGCAGCAGGCAGGTCAGGGTCAGCGCGTTCCACTCATAGCCGAGGAACCGGAAGGTCTGGCCGGTCAGTTCGCCCGCCTTCGGGAAGATGCTGTCGAAGGTGACCGAGCCGAACAGCACGAAGACCAGGGCGAGGCCGAGGAGGAAACCGAAATCGCCGACGCGGTTGACGACGAAAGCCTTGATCGCAGCCGCGTTCGCCGAGGGCTTCTGGTACCAGAAGCCGATCAGCAGATAGGAGGCGAGACCGACGCCTTCCCAACCGAAGAACATCTGGACCAAGTTGTCCGCCGTCACCAGCATCAGCATGGCGAAGGTGAAGAGCGAGAGATAGGCGAAGAAGCGCGGCCGGTGCGGATCCTCGTGCATGTAGCCGATCGAGTAGAGGTGCACGAGCGAGGAGACGGTGTTGACGACGACCAGCATGACCRCTGTCAGCGTGTCGACGCGGAAAGCCCAGTCGACGCGCAGATCGGCGGATGCGAGCCAGGTCGCCACCTGGATGCGCGTGGTGCCCGCGCCGAAGCCGACATTGAAGAAGGCGATCCAGGACAGGACGGCCGAGACCATCAGCAGCGAGGTGGTGACGATCTCCGAGGCGCGTGATCCGATCAGCCGGCCGAAGAGGCCGGCGATCAGGAAGCCGAGGAGCGGGAGGAAGACGATCGCGTGATACATGGCAGCTAGCAGGGCGCGCAGGCGCGCTCAGCCTTTCATCATGTTGATGTCTTCCACCGCGATCGTGCCGCGATTTCGGAAGTAGACGACAAGAATGGCGAGGCCGATCGCGGCTTCCGCCGCCGCGACAGTCAACACCAGGAGCGCAAAGACCTGGCCGACGAGATCGTTCATGAACGACGAGAAGGCCACGAAGTTGATGTTGACCGCGAGCAGGATGAGCTCGATCGACATCAGGATGACGATGACGTTCTTGCGGTTGATGAAGATACCGAGCACGCCAAGCGTGAACAGGATCGCGCCGACCGCGAGATAATGTCCCAGGCCGATCATCAGACGGTCTCCTCAGGCAGGCCGGCGCGCGAGGRCACCTTGCGCACTTCCATCGCGGTTTCCTTGGTGCGGGCGTTCTGGGCGACGACATTCTGGCGCTTGACGCCGGGACGGTCGCGCAGCGTCAGGACGATCGCGCCGATCATGGCGACGAGCAGCACCAGACCGGCCGCCTGGAAGTAATAGACATACTGGGTGTAAAGCACCTGGCCGAGCGCCTCGGTGTTGCTGATATTGGCCGGGATCGCGGCGACGGGCGTGCTGACGATCTTCGGATCGATCACCCAGGCGCCAACCACCAGCAGCAGTTCGACCAGGAAGATCAGCCCGACCAGCGCCCCGACCGGCAGGTAGTTCAGGAAGCCCTGGCGGAACTCGGCGAAGTCGACGTCGAGCATCATCACCACGAAGAGGAAGAGCACCGCGACCGCGCCGACATAGACGACGACCAGCAGCATCGCGAGGAACTCGGCCCCGAGCAGCAGGAACAGGCCAGCCGCATTGACGAAGGCCAGGATCAGGAACAGCACCGAATGAACGGGGTTGCGCGACGACACCACCATGAACGCCGAAGCGACGGTGATGCCAGAGAACAGATAGAAGAATGCCGCTGCGGCGTTCATCTCGGTCAGCCCTTCCGCCCTTGCGGGCGGCCCTGTTTCAAGCGTGCCCGAGCGAGTCAGGCACAGTTTTGAGCGTCTATAGAGAGGCCCGCCGGACGCGACAACCGCGCGACGCTCCCCATCCCTCGTCATCCCTGCCCGCTGCCCCGGATGCCCGGAGCCGCGGAGGTCTTCACCGCCTCAGCGATACGGCGCATCCATCGCGATGTTGCGCGCGATCTCGCGCTCCCAGCGATCACCGTTCGCCAGCAGTTTTGCCTTGTCGTAGAACAGTTCTTCGCGGGTTTCGGTCGCGAATTCGAAGTTCGGCCCCTCGACGATGGCGTCCACCGGGCAGGCTTCCTGACAGAAGCCGCAATAGATGCACTTCGTCATGTCGATGTCGTAGCGCGTGGTGCGACGCGTGCCGTCATTGCGTCGCGGACCGGCCTCGATCGTGATGGCCTGGGCCGGGCAGATCGCCTCGCAGAGCTTGCAGGCAATGCAGCGCTCCTCGCCATTGGGATAACGGCGCAACGCATGCTCGCCGCGGAAGCGCGGCGAAAGCACGCCCTTCTCGAAGGGATAGTTGAGCGTCGCCTTCGGCTTGAAGAAATAGCGCATCGACAGGAAGAACGCCGAAACGAACTCCTTGAGAAGCAGCCCTTTGGCGGCTTGCGCGAGTGACATCGCTCTCATCCTCTTCACAAACTCAACCGAACAGCAGACGGCCGAGCAGGTAACCCAGAATGGGGAAGAACCCCATGGTGCCGATCAGAAAGACGATCCTGAACAGCCTGATGCGCCGTTCGTAATCGTCCTTCTCCTCGCGTGTCGTCGAGGTGTCCGTCCGGCGCAGCGCGCGCTCGACGAGATCTCCGACGACCTTGTAGTCCACCCACCCCAGGACCAGACCGACGGCAGCGCCGATCAGCCCCGCAGCGGATAATTCCATCAGCGCACCGGCCCCCAGCCAGTGATCTGCAGCACTGCCGCCACGACCACCACCGGAGGAGTACTCGACCATGAAGCCGGCGACGAGCTCGGACTCCGCTTCCGGCAGATCGAAGGGCGGCCGGTTCGTCTCGGCCAGGGCCGAGATGAAGAAGACCACGAACATCGGGAACAGCGGCAGGAAGAACCAGCGCAGCATGCCCCAGCTCGTGTTCTGCGCCTCCACGATGGCTGACAGGTTCAGCGAGCCGACGCAGAGCAGGACGGTGATGATGACGAAGCCGATCGAGACTTCGTAGGAGACCATCTGGGCCGCTGAGCGCAGGGCGCCGAGGAACGGGTATTTCGAGTTCGAGGCCCAGCCGCCCATGATCACGCCATAGACGCCGAGCGACGAGATCGCGAAGATGTAGAGGATGCCGACATTGATGTCGGCGATCGCCCAGCCATCCGCGACCGGGATGACCGCCCAGGCCGCGAGCGAGAGCACGCAGGAGACCAGCGGGGCGAGCAGGAAGACGCCCTTGTTGGAGCTCGACGGGACGATCGGCTCCTTGAAGACGAATTTCAGCAGGTCGGCGAAACTCTGGAACAGGCCGAACGGCCCGACCACGTTCGGGCCGCGCCGAAGCTGCACCGCCGCCCAGATCTTGCGGTCCGCCAGCAGGATGAAGGCGATGAAGACGAGCAGGCAAACCAGCAGCAGCAGGCTCTTGCCGAGAATGATCGCGAGATCGAGGACGATATCCCAGTTCATCTGGCCTTACTCCGCCGCCTGCCGCATCCGGCCGGAGGCCAGCGCCGAGCATTCCGCCATCACGGCCGAGGCACGCGCGATCGGGTTGGTCTGGTAGAAATCAGCGACCGGCGAGGCGAAGCCAGCCTTGTCGGTCTTGCCGCCAAGTCCCGCAAGGGCGCCAAGCGAAGAGGCGTCAGCGGCCGGAAGCGTATCGAGYCCGGCGAAATGGGGATGGGCAGCGTAGAGTGCCTGGCGCAGCGCCGCGAGCGAGTCGAAGGGCAGGGTCTTGCCGAGCACACCGGAGAGCGCCCGCAGGATCGCCCAATCCTCGCGGGCATCGCCCGGCGGGAAAGTGGCACGATCGGTCATCTGCACCCTGCCCTCGGTGTTGGCATAGGTGCCGGACTTCTCGGTATAGGCGGCGCCCGGGAGGATGACATCGGCGCGATGCGCGCCACGGTCGCCATGGGTACCCTGATAGATCACGAAAGCCCCGGCCGGGACTTCGACCTCGTCGGCGCCGAGCAGGAACAGCACGTCGAGTGCGCCGGGCGAAACCATGCCGACGACATCGCGTGCACCCTCGCCCGGCACGAAGCCGAGATCGAGCGCACCGACGCGGGCGGCTGCGGTGTGCAGCACGCCGAAGCCGTTCCAGCCGTCCTTGACCGCGCCCAGCACCTGTGCCGCCTTGGCGGCGAGCGAGAGGATCGCCTCGCCGTCCGCGCGGGCGAGAGCGCCCTGCCCGACCAGAACCATCGGCTTGTCGCCGGCAGCCGGAGCGCGCTTGACGAGATCGGCGAGGGTCTCGGGACCAGCGCCGAGATAGTCATGGGCGTAGGTCAGATCGGCCTGTTCGCCGATCAGCGAGACCTTGAAGTCACCGCGCAGCCAGCGCTTGCGGATGCGGGCGTTGAGGATCGGCGCTTCCCTGCGCGGATTGGCGCCGATGATCAGCAGCGAGGTCGCATCCTCGATCCCGGCGATGCCGGCATTGAGGAGGTAGCTGGCGCGACCATGCCTGGGATGCAGCTTCGTACCATCCTGGCGGCTGTCGATATTGCCGACGCCAAGCGCGGCCATCAGGCTCTTCAGCGCGAAAACCTCCTCGACCGCGGCAAGGTCGCCAACGATCGCGCCGACGCGCTCAGGCCCGGTCGCGTTCAGCCGGTCCGCGATCAGCGCAAAGGCCTCGTTCCAGCTTGCAGGCTTCAGCGCGCCGTTCTGCCGGATATAGGGCCGGTCGAGACGCTGCGTGCGCAGGCCGTCGACGACATGGCGGGTCTTGTCGGAGATCCACTCCTCGTTCACCGCCTCGTTGATGCGCGGCAGGATGCGCATCACTTCGCGGCCACGGGAATCGACCCGGATGGCGGAGCCGACCGCATCCATCACGTCGACGGATTCAGTCTTGGTCAGCTCCCAGGGCCGGGCCTTGTTCTGGTAGGGCCGCGAGGTCAGCGCGCCGACCGGGCAAAGATCGACGATATTGCCCTGGAGTTCCGAGCCCATCGCCTGTTCGAGATAGGTCGTGATCTCCATGTCCTCGCCGCGGCCAATGGCGCCGAGATCGGTGCCGCCGGCGACTTCGGTGGTGAAGCGGACGCAGCGCGTGCAGTGGATGCAGCGCGTCATGGTCGTCTTCACCAACGGGCCGATATACTTGTCCTCGACCGCGCGCTTGTTCTCGGCATAGCGGGAATTGTCCACGCCATAGGCCATCGCCTGGTCCTGCAGGTCGCACTCGCCGCCCTGGTCGCAGATCGGGCAGTCGAGCGGGTGGTTGATGAGCAGGAACTCCATCACCCCTTCGCGCGCCTTCTTGACCATCGGCGACTTGGTCGAGACGACCGGCGGCTCGCCATTCGGGCCGGGGCGCAGGTCGCGCACGCCGATGGCGCAGGAGGCCTGGGGCTTCGGCGGCCCGCCCTTCACCTCGACGAGGCACATGCGGCAATTGCCGGCGATCGAGAGGCGCTCATGGAAGCAGAAGCGCGGCACCTCGGCGCCGGCAGCCTCGCAGGCCTGGAGCACGGTGTAATCGGCCGGGACGTCGACCTCGATGCCGTCGATGACGAGTTTGGTCATGGTCTTACTCCGCCGCCATCAGCCGCGCCGGCTCGGAATGCGGATTGGCGGCATAATCGTCGATGCGCTTTTCGATCTCGTGACGGAAATGCGCGATCAGCCCCTGGATCGGCCAGGCCGCGGCATCGCCCAGCGCGCAGATCGTGTGGCCTTCGACCTGCTTGGTGACGTCCAGCAGCATGTCGATCTCGCGCTTCTGCGCCCTGCCCTCGGCCATGCGGTTGAGCACGCGCCACATCCAGCCCGTGCCCTCGCGGCACGGCGTGCACTGGCCGCAGCTCTCATGCTTGTAGAAATAGCTGATGCGGGCAATGGCGCGGACGATATCGGTCGACTTATCCATGACGATCACCGCGGCGGTGCCAAGGCCCGAGCGCAGCTTCGAGAGCGAATCGAAATCCATCGGCGTGTCGATGATCTGCTCGGCGGGCACCATGCGCACGGAAGAGCCGCCGGGGATGACCGCGAGCAGGTTGTCCCAGCCGCCGCGGATGCCGCCGCAATGGCGGTCGATCAGCTCGCGGAACGGGATGCCCATCACCTCTTCGACGTTGCAGGGCTTGTTCACATGGCCCGAGACGCAGAACAGCTTGGTGCCGACATTGTTTGGATTGCCGAGCGAGGAGAACCAGTTCGCGCCGCGGCGCAGGATGGTCGGCGCCACCGCAATCGACTCGACGTTGTTGACGGTGGTCGGGCAGCCATAGAGGCCGACATTGGCCGGGAATGGCGGCTTCAGCCGCGGCATGCCCTTCTTGCCTTCGAGGCTCTCCAGAAGTGCCGTCTCTTCACCGCAGATATAAGCCCCGGCCCCGTGATGCACATAGAGATCAAACGGATAGCCGTGCTTGTTGTTCTTGCCGATGAGGTTTGCCGCATAGGCCTCGTCGACGGCGCGCTGCAACGCCTCGCGCTCCCGGACGTACTCGCCGCGAATATAGATGTAGGCCGCATGCGCGCCCATCGCGAAGGAAGCGATCAGGCAGCCTTCGACCAGCGTATGCGGGTCGTTGCGCATGATCTCGCGGTCCTTGCAGGTGCCGGGCTCCGATTCGTCGGCATTGACGACGAGGTAATGCGGACGCCCGTCGTTCTGCTTCGGCATGAACGACCACTTGAGTCCGGTCGGGAAGCCGGCGCCGCCGCGCCCGCGCAGGCCCGAGCGCTTCATCTCGTCGATGATCCAGTCGCGCCCCTGCTCGAGCAGGAACTTGGTGCCGTCCCAGGCGCCACGCGCCATGGCGCCCTTCAGCGACAGGTCGTGCCGGCCGTAGAGGTTCGTAAAGATGCGGTCGCGATCTGCGAGCATGTCTCGCCTCACTCTTTCGGCTTGTCGCTGGGCTTGGCAGCCCGCGTACGGCGCGCCGGCGCATCGGCCGGCTTCGCAGATTCAGCAACGGCGTCCTTGTCGACCTTGCCGCCGGCTGCCGGTGTGTCCTGCGCGGAGCCCGCAGGCTGGGCCGGGGACGAAGGCTTCGGACGGGCGGGAGCCGCCGTCTCGGTCGCAAGCTTGGTCGCAACCGCTGCCGGCGTCGCCTCAGCCGCCTTGGCCGCTGCCTCCGCCGCAGCCGTGGCAGCTGCAGCCTCGGCCGCTGCCTTGCGCTGTTCGGTGACGCGAGCCTGCCAGTTGCCGGCCCCGATCACGGAGCCGTCATAAAGGCCCGGATCCTTCAGCGTTTCGCCACCGCCGACCGGTTCCGAGCAGGAGCGGTCGATCTGCGGGCCGGGCTTCGTCGGCCGATCATGTCGCAGATCGTCGAGGAGCGCGCGGAAATTCTCGGGCGTCAGGTCTTCGTAATAGTCGAAATTGACCTGCGCCATCGGGGCGTTGCAGCAGGCGCCGAGGCATTCGACCTCGAGCCAGGACAGTTTGCCATCGGCAGATACGGTCGATTGCGGGCCGATGACGTCTTCGCAGACCTTCTTCAGCGCCTCGGCACCGCGCAAGGCGCAAGGCGTCGTGCCGCAGAGCTGGATGAAATGGGCTCCGACCGGCTGCAGATTGAACATGGTGTAGAAGGTCGCGATCTCCAGCACGCGCATCGGTGCCATCGAGAGCTTCTTCGCCACCGCCTCGATCGCGGCGCGCGGAACCCAGCCGTGATGCTGTTCCTGGGCCTTCCACAACAGCGGAATCACGGCGGAAGCCTGCCGGCCTTCCGGATATTTGGCGATCTGCTGATCAGCCCAGTTCTCGTTCGCCGCAGTGAAGGCGAAGGACGCGGGTTGAACGTGATCGGGCGCGAGACGACGGACGGACATTAGCGGTCCACCTCACCAAAAACGATGTCGAGAGAGCCGAGGATTGCGGAGACGTCCGCCAGCATGTGCTTGCGGCACATGAAATCCATGGCCTGGAGATGGGCGAAGCCCGGAGCCTTGATCTTGCAGCGATAGGGCTTGTTGGTTCCGTCGGAGACGAGATAGACGCCGAACTCGCCCTTTGGCGCTTCGACGGCGGCATAGACCTCGCCTTCCGGGACCTTGTAGCCCTCGGTGTAGAGCTTGAAATGGTGGATGAGCGCTTCCATCGAGCGCTTCATCTCGCCGCGCTTCGGCGGCACCATCTTGCCGTCCAGCGAGGAGACCGGGCCGCCACCATCGGCAGTCAGCAGCTTCTCGCAGCACTGCTTCATGATGCGCACGGATTGGCGCATCTCTTCCATGCGGATGCAGTAGCGGTCGTAGCAGTCGCCGTTCTTGCCGATGGGGATGTCGAATTCCATCTCCTCATAGCATTCGTAAGGCTGGCTCTTGCGCAGGTCCCAGGCGGCGCCGGAGCCGCGCACCATCACGCCCGAGAAGCCCCATTTCCAGCAGGTGTCGAGATCGACGACGCCGATATCGACATTGCGCTGCTTGAAGATGCGATTGTCGGTGAGCAGTCCTTCGAGGTCGTCGCAGACCTTGAGGAAGGGGTCGCACCATTCGGCGATATCGTGGATCAGCGAGGGCGGCAGGTCCTGGTGAACGCCGCCCGGCCGGACATAGGCCGCATGCATGYGCGCGCCACAGGCCCGCTCATAGAAGATCATCAGCTTCTCGCGTTCCTCGAAGCCCCAGAGCGGCGGCGTCAGCGCACCGACGTCCATCGCCTGCGTGGTGACGTTGAGGATATGCGAGAGGATGCGGCCGATCTCGGAATAGAGCACGCGGATGAGCTGGCCGCGCCGCGGCACGGTCACCCCCATCAGCTTCTCGACCGCGAGCGAATAGGCATGCTCCTGGTTCATCGGCGCGACATAGTCGAGCCGGTCGAAATAGGGCAGCGCCTGCAGATAGGTCTTGGCTTCGATCAGCTTCTCGGTGCCGMGATGCAGCAAGCCGATATGCGGATCGACGCGCTCGACGATCTCACCGTCGAGCTCCAACACGAGGCGCAGCACGCCATGTGCCGCCGGGTGCTGCGGCCCGAAGTTGATCGAGAAATTGCGGATGTTGTGCTCGGTCATTCTCAGCCCGCCTGTTTCGCGGCGAATTCGGCGACGACCTGCGCGCCGGTCTTGCGCGGCCGCTCTCCTGCAAAGGCATAGAGCGCTGGCTTCTCGTCGATGAAGATTTCTTCGGTGAAGGCAAAGGGCGAAAGGTCGTCGAAGCTCTGCAAGGAGACGGCGACATGCCCCTCTCCGCCGCGCAGCCGCCAGAACAGACTGGAGCCGCAGGTCCTGCAGAACACGCGCTCGCCCCAGTCGGAGGACGGATACACGCTGAGCGAAGCGTCATCGTCCACAGTGACCCCGGTGCATGGCACGGCCATGAAGGTGCCGCCGCTCCATTTCCGGCACATGCCGCAATGGCAGACATCCATTTCCAGCTTCTCCGGCACGGCCACAAAGCGGACCGCACCGCAGAGACAGCCTCCGGACAGGGATTTGTCGGCAGCAGCCATCGCGTTCAGGCTCCCTTCGCCTTCTCGTCACCTGGCAGCACGTAATCCGTGCCTTCCCAGGGACTCAAAAAGTCGAAATTCCTGAATTCCTGGCTGAGCTTCACGGGTTCGTAGACGACCCGCTTCTGCTCGTCGTCATAGCGAACCTCGACGAAGCCGGTCAGCGGGAAGTCCTTGCGCAGCGGATAGCCCTCGAACCCGTAATCGGTGAGGATTCGACGCAGATCCGGGTGCCCCGAGAACAGGATTCCATAGAAGTCATAGGCCTCGCGCTCGTACCAGTTCGCGGCCGGGAAGACATCGATGATCGACGGAACGGGAGTCGCCTCGTCGGTCTGCACCTTGACGCGGATACGCCGGTTATGGCGCGGCGACAGCAGATGATAGACGACGTCGAAGCGCTTCTCGCGTGCGGGATAATCGGCGCCGGCGATATCGGTGAAGTTCACGAAGCGAAAGCGCGGATCGTCGCGAAGCGTCGCCATGACCTGGACGATCGACGCAGCCTCGGCCTCGACCGTCAGCTCATCGAAGGCGACGATAGCGTTCACGACCGCGCCGGGCAGCGCAGCCTTGATCTCTTCACCGAGTGTCACGAGCTCTTCGCTCATCTCAACCTCAACCTTTTCGCCGCTCGCATCGTCACGACCGGAGCAATCCCCGCCAGGGTGCGGGGGCGTTAGCGTTCGATCGTGCCGGTGCGCCGGATCTTCTTCTGCAGCAGCAGCACKCCATAGAGCAGCGCTTCCGCAGTCGGGGGGCAGCCGGGGACATAGATGTCGATCGGCACGATGCGGTCGCAGCCGCGCACCACCGAGTAGCTATAGTGGTAATAGCCGCCGCCATTGGCGCAGGAGCCCATCGAGATGACGTAGCGCGGCTCGGGCATCTGGTCATAGACCTTGCGCAGCGCCGGAGCCATCTTGTTGGTCAGCGTTCCGGCAACGATCATCACGTCGGACTGGCGCGGGGACGCGCGTGGCGCGAAGCCGAAGCGCTCGACGTCATAGCGCGGCATCGACAGCTGCATCATCTCGACGGCGCAACAGGCGAGGCCGAAGGTCATCCACATCAGCGATCCGGTACGCGACCAGTTGATCAGGTCGTCGGTCGCCGTGACGAGGAAACCCTTGTCCGCGAGTTCGTTGTTGATCTCGACGAAGAAGGGATCGCGCGCACCCACCGGCTTCCCGTCCGGGCCGAGCAGCCCCCGGGGCGCGGGCGCGACGAGCGGATCGCCGCGGTCGATCGCTGTGATTGCCATGAAACTACCCTTGTGAACCCGTTACCGTCAGATCAACACCGAGGCGGCGCCTCGCGAGCCGGCGGTTAGTCCCACTCCAACGCGCCCTTGCGCCATTCGTAGACGAATCCGACGGTCAGGACGCCCAAAAAGATCATCATTGACCAAAAACCATACCAGCCGAGATCGCCGAACGCGACCGCCCAGGGAAACAGGAAGGCGACCTCGAGATCGAAGATGATGAACAGGATCGAGACCAGATAGAAGCGGACATCGAACTTCATGCGCGCGTCATCGAACGCGTTGAAACCGCACTCATAGGCGGAGAGCTTTTCAGCGTCCGGTTTTGAATACGCGACGGCGAACGGTGCGATCAGCAGCGCAAGACCGATGACCATGGAAACGCCGATGAAGATGGCCAGCGGCAGGTAGTCGCTCAGCAAGGACGGTACAGGTAATGCTTGCATGGACAACCTCGCTTCGCGGGCCCAGACCCGCGGCACACGCATCGGCAGTCGATTAGCCCCTACTCTAGAATCACGCAAGGGTTCGCCGCGTCGCACAACCGCGCCACGGCAATGAACCAGACGCATTGCACGCAATTTTTACCGCAAAACCGATAGCTCGCACCAAGTAGCAGGCGCACGCCGCGACAAGATGGTTACGAATCGGCTTTATTGCGGGAATCAGCCGCCCCAGGAGCGAGACGCATGGTCCGACCACTCCACCGTATCGCGGCGCTCGCGAYTCTGGCCGGAAGCTTGCTCGCCCCCGCCGGCGCAACACATGCCGAGAGTATCGATCTCACCCGCGCGACCTGCGCCGATTTCAGCGCCATGACCAGCAACGACCAGAGTCAGCTCGTGCTCTGGCTCGCCGGCTATTATGCCGGCGGCGCGCAGCGTCCGTTGCTCGACGTCGAGAAGGTCACCGCCGCGCCTGCCGAACTTCTCTCGCTCTGCGGAAAGACGCCGCAGCTTCCGCTCCTCGGCGCCGAGACACGCGCCGTCTTCCTGCCAGCGCCCACCCCCTGAGATGCCTTTGCCTAAGTCCTTGCCTACAGGAAATACCGGATCGCCTCTGCCGCTCAGGTTCCCGTTGCCGCTGCTCGCGATCGTCTTCGCCTTGTCGGCATCTCACGCCGGCGCAGAGGACGGCCAGATGATGCTGGCGCCGCTCCCGCCCGGACGTCCCTTCGATCTGGACCTGCCGGCAAAGGCGGCGATGCCTGCCATCGTGGTCCCTCCCCCGGCCGCCCCGGTTCTTGCTCCCGTGCCAGTCGCCGAGCAGGCCGATTCTCCGCCGGCCCCGAATTCGCCTGCCGTCACGGAGCCCGATGAAGATGAAGGCCCGGAATGGCCGAAGCTGACACCCGGCCAGAAGGCGGGAGCGGAGCCGGCCTTCGATCCGGACGAAAAACCGGACCGGCCGGGCATCTCGACTGACCCCGGCACCTCGACCGCCTGCCTGCCGCAATTACTCAGATCGATTCTCGGCAAGATTGCCGACAAGTACGGAGCCGTGAAGGTGACCTCGACCTGGCGACCGCCCTGGCGCGCCCGGCGCGGCTCCTATCATAAGCGCTGTGAGGCCATGGATTTCCGCGTACCCGGCGTGCGGCCGCGCGTCGTGCTCGACTATGCCCGCTCGCTGCCGGAGGTCGGCGGCCACAAGGTCTATTGGAACGGACTTATCCACATCGACACCGGACCACGCCGGCCCTGGTGAGACTGGAGGGGCCTTATCCTGGCTTCCTCCGCTCTCAAGGCTTGAAGGCGCGGCGATGAAGCCTTAAACCGCAACTCGCAGGGGCGGTTAGCTCAGTTGGTAGAGCATCTCGTTTACACCGAGAGGGTCGGCGGTTCGAGCCCGTCACCGCCCACCAGCGCCCGGCACCATGAATTCAGGCCAGTTCCCGCCCTGGTTCCGGCAGAGCGCGCGGCCGGTGTGCTCATCTAGCCCCGTTCCGTCCGCGATCGCCGCCCCCAGGAATTCGTTCAGGCTGTCGCGGCAACGGGTGTCGATCGGTCCATAGCCCTGTTCTGCACTCTCGATCGGCAGGGTGGTTGATCGCACCGTACATGCGACGGCCCTTTGACCCTTTTGCAAGGCACCGGCCGTGAAGTGTCGTCATCCTGTGCACGCGGACAACGCCGCAGAGGTCGCCGAGCCGTTCACAGGGACGCCGTTCTCGTGACGTGCACGATGATCCAGGGAGCGACCCACAGCAGCAGCAGCAAGACGAGGATCAACAGCCACGTTCGCTGCCATCCGCACAATCCGACCAGTTCACGGCCGGGGAGATGAGAACTGCTGGCGCCTCCCCTGGACCGTGCCCCGTCGTTTCGCTCATCTGCTCGAGCAGTTTTCCGATCGTGTCGCCCCGCACCGATCATCGCCGGGAGATCTGACGGATCGCGCCATCGAGACAGCCCAGTATGTGAGCGTCGCGAGCCTCTGAGCGGAGCAGCGCCGGATGGTCGCCAGCCCGCTCCACAGGCCCGCCGGGCGGCCAGCTGGTTACCCTCCCGATCGGGTCGTTCATCTGCGCTGCCCGCGGGTCTGCGACGCCATGCGCCTCAAGCCGGAGGCGGAGTTCCGCTCGCAATTGTCGAATGCGCGTCGCGTCCGTCATCGTTTCGCCCCCGCCCGGGACTGTTGGTTAACCACAGGTAAGCATGAGCAGATTTCGGCCGGCAAGCGGATTCATGTGCGAACAAAAAGCCGGCAATGGAGCGGGCTCGCCGCTCCGCGATGCCATGAAGCCGCCCTCTCCAATGGGGGTAGCCGTTGCGAGCGTGTTCGAAAGTTGTCGGCCGAACCGGCCTGTTGATAACTCGGCTGAGGTGCTTCGACTGAGGAGCGTGCCGAATCCATCTTTGGACCGGTCCCCGGCCCTTTTTCGGGGTTCTGAGCCTCTGCCCGGTTCGAGCTTTCACGGGGCGCGACGGATCATGCGAGCAGCCGAAAGTGCCGATGCAATCGAGCTTGAGGCGACTTGTGTCTCGTTTTGCACTGCAAAAGTCGGCGGCTTGCGCCTGCCGGCGCACCCGACGGTTTGGAATTTGGGGAAGATGAATTTTGCCGGCACCTCGCGCTTGACACCGCCGGCCCGGCACCCTAATCCCAACCTCGCTGAGGCCAAGACGCCTTAGCCGCCCAGCGCGGGCGTAGCTCAGTTGGTTAGAGTGCCGGCCTGTCACGCCGGAGGTCGCGGGTTCGAGCCCCGTCGCCCGCGCCATTTATCTCAAGCAGATAGATGAAAATTCGCATCCACCGTTACAAGCGGTTTTGGATGATGTTGGGCTCGGGGATGACTGCTCCTCCCGCTTTCGCCTCTCATTGTTTTCGGTGTGGTCCAAGCACGGTTTCGAGCGCTCCGTCACGACCTGCTTGATGCGTCGAAGTGACCGCCGCAGGCGCTGCAGATTCGCCGTCAGCACGCGCCGTCGATTCTCGCTTCGAATTGGAAGACGCTCTCGCGCCTATGGCACCGGTCGTAGCCACAGGGTGTGAATCACGCCGTCGTCAGTCCAGCCGATTCCGCATTCCAGCACGCCCGGCGCGGCGAAGCGCGCCTCATAGACATCGACCCCACTCTGTCCGACGCCGTTGAAGCGCAGCGCCTCCAGCGCCCCCTTGGCCAGCAACACAGCGCTCACCAGGGAGAACTGCTCCTCGACGGCCACAGCCAGTTCCGGGCTCATCTTCTCGACATAGCGATGTCCTGCCTGATGCTCCTCGATGACGCGGCGCAGGGTCGTCTCGCTGTCGGGATGCGGGAGGTTGGACTGGACCCTGCGGCCCAGCGCCTCTGCGATCCTCCAGGCCTCGTCCGCGCTGATGCGCTCGGCCATCGATTCGTGACCATCCTGATGGAGGACCAGGGCCTCGGCGCGCCCGCCAGGACCGGGAACAAAGCTGACCTGCGCTGCTGGAAACTTCAGAAAGAACTTCGTGGCGCTCTCGGCAAAGAGTTCCACGGGCATCTGCCCCGACGCTTCCAGAAGAAGCAACTCGCCTCTACGGCTGATCGACAGTATCAGCCCGGAGGTGAGCCGGTAGTCCCCGACATAGCCGTCGAGCAGGGCCGGATCGATTGCGATCGCGGAGCGCGGCCGCGCTTGCTCATAGCGCCGCCAGGCGACTTCGTCGGTCTGCGTTTCACTCATCGTGGCCTCCTTCGCCAGCTTGATCAGTTCGTCGGTCGACAATGAGCCGCCGGTCGACAGCTTCGCCCGCGCCGCCCCGACCAGGGACAGCCCACGCTCGGTACGGCTGTGCTGCTCCCGCAGGGCGGCTTGCTGCAGCGTCAGGATGCGATCGAGATCGACCGCCTTGCCCTGCAGCAGCGCGGTGATGCGTGCCAGGCTGAGCCCGAGCTGCTTCAGCGCAAGGACTTCATGCAGGCGGGCGATCTCGTCGGCGCCGTAGAGCCGCCACCCCTTCTCGCTGCGGCGCGGCTTGATCAGGCCGCGCTTCTCGTAGAGGCGCAGCGCACGCGCCGTCAGGCCAATGCGCTCGGCGCATTCCTGGGCGGCCAGCAGGGTGTCTCTGTCGGATCGGTTGCTCATCTCTGCTCCTCGACCCCGGCGTAAGCTATGACCCAGGGACCGGCTCAAGCGCCTTCTTCGGCGAACGGTGGTCGAGCGGAGCCCAGCGCAATCACGGTAGCCATCCGGAAACGAAAAAGGCCGGCAGCGACGCTGCCGGCCTTCTGGTCACTCGTGTGTCGTGCGGGATGAACGCGTCAGTGGGCGACGAGCCCACCCGAAGCGTCATCCTCGGCCGCCTTGGGGCGAACCGCCGAGAGGTCCTCCTCCCAGACGATCGGCACCGGCTGGCGGATCAGCGCGTGCTGGAGCACCTGCTCCATGCGTGCGACCGGCACGATCTCCAGGCCGCTCTTCACCGACTTCGGCAGGTCGATCAGATCCTTGGCGTTGTCCTCGGGGATCAGCACCTTCTTGATGCCGCCTCTCAGCGCAGCCAGGAGCTTCTCCTTGAGGCCGCCGATCGGCAGCACCCTGCCCCGCAGCGTGACCTCGCCGGACATAGGATGCCGCTGCCGAGATCGATTCCTTCATCACGTCCCGCAGATTGCCCGTGACGGTCATCTTGCCCCGACCGGGCATCATGACGCCTTCGATCGTCAGCAGTTCGCCGCCGACCTCCGTCCAGGCAAGACCCGTGACAACACCAACCTGATCCTCGGTCTCGGCTTCGCCATAGCGGTAACGCGGCGGGCCGAGATAGTCCTCGAGCACGGTCGGAGTGATCGCGACCTTCTTCTTCTTGGTCAGGATGATGTCCTTCACCGCCTTGCGCACGGTGTTGGAAAGCTCGCGCTCGAGGTTGCGGACGCCGGCCTCGCGCGTATAGCGCCGGATCAGCGTCATCAGGGCCTCGTCATCGATCGACCATTCTTTGGATTCAAGGCCGTGCTTCTTGATCGTCTCCGGGATCAGGTGACGACGAGAGATCTCGACCTTTTCTTCCTCGGTGTAGCCAGCAATGCGGATCACCTCCATGCGGTCCAGAAGGGCCGGCGGAATGTTCAGCGTGTTGGCCGTGGTCACGAACATGACGTTCGAGAGGTCGTAGTCGACCTCCAGATAGTGGTCGTTGAAGGCGGCGTTCTGCTCGGGATCAAGCACCTCGAGCAGGGCCGCCGAGGGATCGCCACGGAAGTCCTGACCCATCTTGTCGATCTCATCGAGCAGGATGAGCGGATTGGCGGTCTTCGCCTTCTTCATCGACTGGATGATCTTGCCGGGCATCGAACCGATATAGGTGCGCCGGTGGCCACGGATCTCGGCCTCGTCACGCACGCCGCCGAGCGACATGCGCACGAACTCGCGGCCGGTCGCCTTGGCGATCGACTTGCCGAGCGAGGTCTTGCCGACACCGGGAGGGCCGACGAGGCACAGGATCGGGCCCGCGAGCCGGTTGGCGCGCTGCTGTACGGCCAGGTATTCGACGATGCGGTCCTTGACCTTGTCGAGACCGTAGTGATCGTCGTCGAGCACCTGCTGGGCGACGGCGAGGTCCTTCTTGATCTTCGACTTCTTGCCCCACGGAATGCCGAGCATCCAGTCGAGATAGTTGCGGACCACCGTCGCTTCGGCCGACATCGGCGACATCTGGCGAAGCTTCTTCATCTCCGCCATCGCCTTGTCGCGGGCTTCCTTGGAGAGCTTGGTGTTGACGATGCGCTCTTCCAGTTCGGCCAGTTCGTCGCGGCCTTCCTCGCCGTCGCCAAGCTCCTTCTGGATCGCCTTCATCTGCTCGTTGAGATAGTACTCGCGCTGGGTCTTCTCCATCTGGCGCTTGACGCGCGAGCGGATGCGCYTCTCGACCTGCAGAACCGACATCTCGCTTTCCATCAGCGAGAGCACCTTCTCCAGCCGGTGCGCAACATTGACGATCTCGAGCACGGCCTGACGGTCGGCGATCTTGACGGCCAGGTGCGAGGCAACCGTGTCGGCAAGCTTGGAGGGCTCGTCGATCTGCGAGACGGCGGCGACGATCTCGGGCGAGATCTTCTTGTTGAGCTTCACATAGCTCTCGAACTCGCTGACGACAGAGCGGCCGAGCGCCTCGACCTCGACCTTCTTGCCTTCTTCCTCGGAGAGCCCGATCGCATCAGCCTGATAGAAGGCTTCCTCGGCGACATAGGACGTCGCCTTGGCGCGGCCGACGCCCTCGACCAACACCTTGACGGTGGAGTCGGGCAGCTTCAGCAGCTGAAGCACGCGGGCAAGCGTGCCGATCTCATAAATGTCCTTGGTCGCCGGATCGTCATCGCCGGCGTTCTTCTGCGTCGCAAGCAGGATCAGGCCGTCGGTCTTGACCACTTCCTCAAGGGCGCGAATGGATTTCTCGCGCCCGACGAAGAGCGGGACGATCATATGCGGGAAAACGACGATGTCGCGCAGGGGGAGAACCGGATAGGTGCCGGTCTCGCCGGGAACGAAAGGAGCGCGGGGCGCCGAGCCAGTCATGACTTATCCTTTGCAGTTGCGCCCGGCGAACCCCCTGATGGGCGGAACGATCGGACGTAAGCGGCAAGACGACCATTCGCCTGACCGCCCCCGCGGGCCCCGCCCTTAGAAGGCGCGCGACTCTCGCAGGTGCACCTAAAGTGGAGGCTTCTGTGCCGGCTTTCAAGCAAGCCGAAGACGTCTTCCAACGTTGCTTTGTCGCAAGGAAAGATTCCGGCAAGGCAACAGCCTTCCGAACGCAAAACGCGCGCCAACAGGCGCGCGTTCCCGAAATGGCCAAATTCAGCGGAGCTCAGGCCGAGGCCGACTTCGTTTCTTCCTCGCGTTCCGCATAGATGAAGAGCGGACGCGACTTGTTCTCGACAGCCTCCGGCCCGATCACGACCTGCTCGACGCCTTCCAGCCCTGGCAGTTCGTACATGGTCTCGAGCAGGATGCTCTCCATGATCGAACGCAGGCCGCGTGCGCCGGTCTTGCGCTCGATCGCCTTGCGCGCGATCAGGCTGACGGCCTCATCGGTGAAGGTGAGCTCGGTATCCTCCATCTCGAAGAGGCGCTGATACTGCTTCACCAGCGCGTTCTTCGGTTCGGTCAGGATCGTCTTCAGCGCCGCCTCGTCGAGATCCTCGAGCGTCGCCAGAACCGGCAGACGGCCGACGAATTCCGGGATCAGGCCGAATTTCAGCAGATCCTCGGGCTCGACCTCACGGAAGATCGCGCCGGTACGGCGGTCGTCCGGGGCCTTCACAATCGCGCCGAAGCCGATCGAGGTGCCCTTGCCACGGCTGGAGATGATCTTGTCCAGCCCGGCGAAGGCACCGCCGCAGATGAACAGGATGTTGGTGGTGTCGACCTGCAGGAATTCCTGCTGGGGATGCTTGCGCCCGCCCTGCGGCGGCACGGAGGCGACCGTGCCTTCCATGATCTTGAGCAGCGCCTGCTGGACGCCCTCGCCCGAGACGTCGCGGGTGATCGAGGGATTGTCTGACTTGCGGCTGATCTTGTCGATCTCGTCGATATAGACGATGCCGCGCTGTGCCCGCTCGACATTGTAGTCGGAGGCCTGGAGCAGCTTCAGGATGATGTTCTCGACATCCTCGCCGACATAGCCGGCCTCGGTCAGCGTCGTCGCATCCGCCATCGTGAAGGGCACATCAAGGATGCGGGCGAGAGTCTGCGCGAGCAGCGTCTTGCCCGAACCGGTCGGCCCGATCAGCAGGATGTTCGACTTCGCCAGCTCGACGTCGTTGTGCTTCGTCGCGTGCGAAAGCCGCTTGTAGTGGTTGTGAACCGCGACCGAGAGCACCTTCTTGGCGTGGTCCTGGCCGATGACATAGTCATCCAGCACCTTGCGGATCTCGCGCGGGGTCGGGACGCCGTCCTTCGACTTCACCAGCGCGGATTTGGATTCCTCGCGGATGATGTCCATGCAGAGCTCGACGCACTCGTCGCAGATGAACACGGTCGGTCCCGCAATCAGCTTGCGAACCTCGTGCTGGCTCTTGCCGCAGAAGGAGCAGTAGAGCGTGCTCTTCGAATCGCCGCTGCTGACCTTACTCATCGTTCATCTCCATTTCCGGAGTCGGTCCACACCAGCCGAAGCGGATGCGGGCGTCGTCTCTCCGTCATAATAGGCCRCTCAGTTCGCGATTATTAGGTTAACGCGTCAGGTCGAGACATCCGACCTGAAAACCTGACCCAAAACCGGACACCAGCTGCGCCTGTCCGCTCACCCGAGTCCCCATGCAAGCATGGGGCCGCTTTCCAAATCAATATGGGACGCCCGGCTGATCAAGCCAACCCACAGATAGCGGGGCGGCTCGTCGCAGCCGACACCAGACGGGAGCCGAAACGCCCAAGGCGTGTTTCGGCCCCTGCCCGGTTCTCCATTCCGGCCCGATCAGGCCGCGGCGTCTTCGGGACGCCGATCAATGACCTTGTCGATCAGGCCGAAATCACGGGCCGCCTCGGCAGTCATGAAGTTGTCGCGCTCGAGCGCAGCCTCGACCTCGTCGTAGTTGCGGCCGGTATGCCTGACATAGATCTCATTCAGCCGGCGCTTGAGGTTCTCGACCTCGCGTGCGTGGATCAGGATATCGGTGACCTGGCCCTGAAAGCCGCCGGAGGGCTGGTGCACCATGATGCGCGCATTCGGCAGCGCGAAGCGCATGTCCTTGGCGCCCGCGGTCAGCAACAGCGAGCCCATCGAGGCCGCCTGCCCGACGCACAATGTCGTGACCGGGCAGCGGATGAATTGCATCGTATCATAGATCGACAGGCCCGACGTGACCACGCCGCCCGGCGAGTTGATGTAGAAGGAAATTTCCTTCTTCGGATTCTCGGCCTCGAGGAACAGCAGCTGCGCCACGATCAGCGAGGCGGAGAAATCCTCGACCGGGCCGGTCAGGAAGATGATGCGTTCCCGCAGCAGGCGCGAGTAGATGTCGAAGGCGCGCTCACCGCGGCTCGACTGCTCGACCACCATCGGGACGAGATTGTTGTAGGTCTCGATCGGATCGCGCAGCATGGGTCTGTCCTTGGGGTCGCGGTCGCCGGGAATCAGCGGATTTCGTGAATACCATCCACATAAGCACGCGGATCGTGGCTGAAAAGGGAAGCGCCGCCCTGGCCATTGCCGGGCGGCGCCAATCTTGAATCAAGGTTTCCGAAAGTCTCAGGCCGAAGCGTCGTCGGCCTTGGCAGCGTCGTCCGCCTTGGCCTCGGACTTCTTGGCCTTCTTGGCGGCTGCCTTCTTCGGCTTGGCCTCACCGGCCTCCTCGGTGGCGTCCTCATCGGCGTAGAGCGCCTCGCGGCTGACCGTCTGGTCCTCGACCTTCACCTGGCTGAGC
>NZ_JBFTRC010000158.1:0-17371 GCF_056399325.1 Allobosea sp. 01N443 | reverse complement strand
GGTCATGTGACTCAACGCTAGTGACTTGCCCGTTTGTCGCACCGATTTGGACGAGATCGGTAAAGCCCGCCTCGCGCAAGCCCTCGTCGAGAATGGCAGCCCGGACCGGGTTGGCGTCGACGATCAGAATTTTCAACGCAGGTGTCATGAGCCACGACGCCTAACGCAGTGAGGATAAGGCCCGTCCTCAGCCCGACAGGATTGCGACACCTGCCAGAATGAAACCACCACCGGCGATGCGGGCAAGCTGCGGCATCCGCACCGCAAGCTGGCCCGCAAGAAGCAAGCCTACTCCATGCAGGGCAGATGTCGCGATCACAAAGCCGATCGCATAGCTCACACCGCTGGCATCCTCCGGCATCTCGGCGCCATGGGCAAAGCCGTGGAAGATCGCGAAGATCCCGCAGGCAAGGGCGCCGGCAGCGAGCGGCGGCGCGAGATTGAGTGCGATGGCAAGCCCGAGGATGACGATGGAAAAGGCGATACCGACCTCCGCGCCTGGAAGCGGTCCGCCGGACATCGCCCAGAGCCCGGCCAGCGCCATGGCCGAAACGAAGGTGACGGGGTAGGCGATGCGCGCCCTGCCACCGACGAGCCCGGCCCAGAGGCCGACCGCGATCATCGCCAGCGCATGATCCAACCCGGTGAGCGGATGCTGCAGCCCGTGAACGAGACCATCTACGGAGCCCACTCCGGTATGGGCAAGGGCGGGTGCCGCCATCATCGTCACGAGCGACGCCAGGGCGCCCGTCAACCGCGTCAGCATGTTCGCCTCCTCTATCCCGGGGCGATCGCCTTCAGGCCGCCCACGGTCTCGATGAAATCCACCACCGCATCGACGCCCTCGCCCTCCCGCGTATTGGTGAAGACGAAGGGTCGCTTGCCCCGCATGGTTCTTGAGTCCCGGTCCATCACAGCAAGATCCGCGCCAACATGCGGAGCGAGATCGGTCTTGTTGATGACGAGCAGGTCCGAGCGGGTGATGCCCGGGCCGCCCTTGCGCGGGATCTTCTCGCCGGCTGCGACATCGATCACGTAGATCGTCAGATCGGCGAGTTCGGGCGAGAAGGTCGCCGCCAGATTATCTCCGCCGGACTCGATCAGGATCAGGTCGAGCGCGGGAAATTTGCCGCGCATTTCCTCGACCGCGGCGAGGTTGATCGAACAATCCTCGCGGATCGCGGTATGCGGGCAGCCGCCGGTCTCGACGCCCATGATGCGCTCCTCGGGCAGAGCCCCTGCGACGGTCAGGAGACGCGCATCCTCCTTGGTGTAGATGTCATTGGTGATGGCGCAGAGATCGTAACGATCGCGCATGCGCTTGCAGAGCACCTCCATCAGGGCGGTCTTGCCGGAACCGACCGGGCCGCCGATGCCGACGCGCAAGGGGCCGTGGGGAGAGCGGGTCATGAGCGGAACAGCCTCKAATACTGGGTTTCGTGGCGCAGGGACGCAAGGTCCGAGCGCAGCGCGCAGCCGCCGAGATCAGCGAGCGTCGCGGTTTCCGCGCGCGTGGCAGCCGCATGCAAGGACGGCACCAGCCCAGCCGTAATCCTCTGCCCGTCGGTCTGTCCGATGACGCCGAGCCTGACCGAGGCCGAAACCAGATTGGCGACGAAGGCGAGGCTGTAAGCTTCCAGGGCCGGGCGCAGCGGCACGTCATGGCCGCTGGCGGCGGACGCGACCGCAATGGGATAGGCGACGTCGCCCTCCCAGGCAGCGCGGAGCCGATCAAATGCCGCGCAGGGCCAGGCGGCGCGAACGGCCGCGACGAACGCATTGCCCTGCGTCACCGTTTCCAGCCGCCGCTCCGCGGAGTTCGCCAGCGCCAGGGCCAGCTCCGCCACCTCGCTCAGCGCCGCGCCGTCCTCAGCCCCGAGGGCGTTGTAGGCGCACGTGAACAGGACGAGGTCGTTATGGAGGGAGCCGTGGCCGACGAGCGCCTCGAGCCAATCGCGAAGCGTGTCGGCATTGGTGAGGTCGCCGGCCTCGAAGGCCCATTCCAGCCCATGCGAATAGGCAAAAGCGCCGACCGGGAAGGACGGCGAAAGCCAGACCATCAACCGCAGATGGGCGTGCGACATCAGCCCTCAATGGTCGTGCTTGTGACCCTTGTGCGCGTGTTCGGCGCCATGATGGTGGCCGTCGTCATGCTTGTGATCATGATCGCCATGGCCGTGGTCGTGGCCACAGCCRCAATCCGCACCGTGGGCATGCGCATGGGCGTGGGCATGGTTCGCGTGATCATCACGCTTGTTCTCGTGGTGGTCGTGGCCATGGTGATCGTGAGCATGATCATGGCCGGCGTGAGCGTGCCCCTTCTCGTGATGACCGTGGCCGTGATCGTGCCCGCAGCCGCAGGATGCGTCATGCGCGTGATCGTGATCATGACCGCGTTCATGGTCGTGGGCGTGACCGTGATCATAGGCGCCGCGCTCAGGCTGGAACGGACGTTCGACCACGCTCATGGCGCAGCCCTGGCCACGGACCATCTCGGCGAGGACGTGGTCGTTCTCGATATAGATGGCGTCCGACGTGATCTCCGCGGGCGTGTGCCGGTTGCCGATATGCCAGGCGACGCGCATCAGCCGCAGCGGGTTCTCGGCCCGCACTTCGAGCAGGCTCTGCGCAGCGGCCCTGACCAGGACCAGGCCGCCGTCTTCGAGTTTCACGGCATCGCCATCGTTCAGAACCGTCGGTTTGTCGAGATCGAGCAGGATCTCGCGCCCGCCATCGCCTTTCAGCGCGATGCGGCGGCGATTGCGGTCCTCGTGGTCGAGCGTCAGGGTCTCGACGACCTTGTCCTGCTTGACCGCGGCCTTGCGGACGACGGAGGTGGCGCGCAGCATGATGGTACCCGTGACAACGAAATGGATCAGAGGCGATCGACCGATCGCGGCTCGACCACTTCGATCACCGGAGGCGTCGTGACGCAAGCCCCCGCGATCTCGAGGAACGCCTGAAGATGCGGCTGCTGCAGGTGGCGGTCGATATGCTCGCGCTGCTCCCAGCTCTCCACCGACACGAAATACCCGGGCTCCGTAATGCTCTCATGCATGTCATAGGCGAGACAGCCATGTTCGCGACGTGTCGCGGCGATACAGTCTTGCGCCGCAGCGACAAAGGCTGCGCGGGTTTCCGGGCGGATGCGCGCCCGCGCAATGACGATAACCGGATCCGACATACCGCGTTCTCCTCTCGTGCCTGAGGGCGCTTCACCCGCCCAGAGAGAATACGCACGTTTCGGCGGGCTGGATGCAGCCGCCGCGCCCTCTGCAGCAGAATGGCGCAGAGGGTCCGGATGCGTGGGATGCGCTTGCGAAGGCGAGGAGCCGGATTTCGCCGCCCTTACCGTGGCCGCGCCTTCACCTCGGTGTCGAACTTCTTCAGCAGGCGCGAGCGTTCGGCCGGACTGCCCCAGCGCGGTGTATCGTAGTCGATCAGCTTGATCTCCGAGAACTTTGGCGCGTCGGGAGAGAGTTCGGCGTTCCTGTTCGACGGGATCGAGTTGATCTTGAGCTTGGCGTTGATGTTCTGCGCCTCGGGCGAGAGCGTGAAATCGATGAAACGGCGCGCCGCCTCGGCATTCCTGCCGCCCTTGATGATCGAAACCGAGCCGGTCTCGTAGCCCGTGCCTTCGCAGGGCGCGACGGTCTGGATCGGCGCCCCCTGCAGCTTCTGCGTCAGCATGTCGTGGATGAAGGCGATGCCGATCGCCGTCTCGCCCAGCGCCGTCGCCTTGACCGGTGCAATGCCGGACTTGGTGTACTGATTGATGTTCTTGTGCAGGGCCTTGAGATAGTCGAAGCCCTTCTCCTCGCCGAGGCGCTGCACGGTGGTCGCGAGGAAGACGTAAGCCGTGCCGGACGAGCTCGGGTCGGCAATCTGGACCTCGTCGCGATAGGCCGGGTCGAGCAGGTCTGCCCAGCATTTCGGCTCGGGCAGGCCCTTCTTCTTCAGCATCTCGGTGTTGTAGCCGACGCCAAGCGCGCCGAGATAAATGCCGGAGGTGCGGAATTTCGACTGCTCGGCATGGCGCTGTGCCCAATCATGCAGCTCGGCGAGCTTGGGCGAACGATACTCGTCGAGCAGCCCCTCCTCCGCCGCCTGCAGATGCGGCTCACCGGGGCCGAAACCGGACACGAGCTCTCTCCCTGGCAAACTTGTCTGCCTGACAAATTCATTTGCCGACGAAGAAAGGATGCGCGAGCGGGCTAGTCAATACGGAAGCGGCGCGCGCCCATGCGGTCCACAGCCCCGGGCGCCACTCAATCGCTCAGAACAGGAAATAGCGCTGCGCCAGCGGCAGCTCGCTGGCAGGTTCGCAAACCAGCAACTCGCCATCCGCCACCACCGCATAGGTTTCCGGATCAATCCGGATGTCGGGCGTCGCGTCGTTGTGGATCATGCTCTTCTTGGAGATGCCGCCACGCGTGTTCTCGACCGCGACCATCTCCTTGTCCGTACCGAGGCGGGACTTGAGGCCACTCGCCAGCGCGGCCTGCGAGACGAAGACCAGCGATGTCGTGGTCACGGCCTTGCCGAAGGCGCCGAACATCGGGCGGTAATGCACCGGCTGCGGCGTCGGAATCGATGCGTTGGGATCGCCCATGGGCGCAGCCGCGATCATGCCACCCTTGAGGACGAGATCGGGCTTGGCGCCGAAGAAGGCCGGCGACCAGAGCACGAGATCGGCTAGCTTGCCGATCTCGATCGAGCCGATATGGCGCGAGATGCCATGCGCGATCGCCGGATTGATCGTGTATTTCGCGACATAGCGCTTGGCGCGGAAATTATCGGCGCCGGTGCCGGCGTCCTGTGGCAGCGGACCGCGCTGCACCTTCATCTTGTGCGCGGTCTGCCAGGTCCGGGTCACGACCTCGCCGATGCGCCCCATGGCCTGGCTATCCGAGGACATCATCGAGAGCGCGCCGAGATCGTGCAGGATGTCCTCGGCCGCGATCGTCTCCTTGCGGATGCGGCTTTCGGCGAAGGCGAGATCCTCGGGGATAGAGGGCGAGAGGTGATGGCAGACCATGAGCATGTCGAGATGCTCGTCGAGCGTGTTGACCGTGAAGGGCCGCGTCGGATTGGTCGACGACGGCAGCACATTGGGCAGGCCCGCCACCTTCATGATGTCGGGCGCATGGCCGCCGCCGGCCCCCTCGGTGTGGAAGGCGTGGATGGTGCGGCCCTTGAAGGCCGCGATCGTGTCCTCGACGAAACCGCTCTCGTTCAGCGTGTCGGTGTGGATCATCACCTGGATGTCGTAGTCGTCGGCGACGGAGAGGCAGTTGTCGATCGCGGCCGGTGTCGTACCCCAGTCTTCATGCAGCTTCAGCGCGCAGGCGCCGGCCTCGATCATTTCCGTCAACGCGCCCGGCAGCGCGGCATTGCCCTTGCCGGCAAAGGCGAGGTTCATCGGGAAGGCGTCGGCCGCCCTGATCATCTGGCCGAGATGCCAGGGGCCGGGCGTGCAGGTCGTCGCGAGCGTGCCATGGGCCGGGCCGGTGCCGCCGCCCAGCATCGTGGTGAGGCCGCTCATCAGCGCGTCCTCGATCTGCTGCGGACAGATATAGTGGATATGGCTGTCGAAGCCGCCGGCGGTGATGATCTTGCCTTCGCCGGCAATGACCTCGGTTCCGGGGCCGACAATAATGGTCTCGGACGGATTGAAGTTTCCGAACCCGTTCTGGATATCTGGATTGCCGGCCTTGCCGATGGCGCAGATGCGCCCGGCCCGGATACCGATATCGGCCTTGACGATGCCCCAATGGTCGAGGATCAGCGCGTTGGTGACGACGGTATCGACCGCACCAGCGGCATTGCTGACCTGGCTCTGGCCCATGCCGTCGCGGATGACCTTACCGCCGCCGAACTTCACCTCCTCGCCATAGGTGGTGAAATCCTTCTCGACCTTGATGACGAGTTCGGTATCGCCGAGGCGCACCGTATCGCCGGTCGTCGGGCCGAACATGGCGGCATAGGCATTGCGCGGAAAGGGAAAGGGCATCTCGAAGTCCCTGGTCGGTTCTTGCGACGTGTTAGCAATTCTCAGGCCGATGCATCCGGCTCCGATTTGGGCTGCCGGTCCTCAGCGCGCCGCTTCGTCTTGGCCTTCGCACCCGCGGGCTTGCGGCGGCGGGTAGCGCGCAGGCTCTCCTCCTGCAGCATCTCGAGCTGGACCTGCTGGATCTCGGCCAGGCGCTGCCATTGCCGGGTGATCAGATGGTCGATCTTCTCGTGCAGATGGCGGATCTCGAGTTCGGCCTTGAGGTTGACCTGATAGTCGTTGAACGAGCGCAGACGGTCCTTCTGCTCCTGCCGCTTCTGGCTCATCATGATGATCGGAGCCTGGATCGCCGCGATGCAGGAGAGGACKAGGTTCAGCAGGATGAAGGGATAGGGGTCGAAGGCATTGTCCATCCCTTCCACGACATTGATCATCATCCAGATCGCCAGCACGACGCCAAAGCTGATCAGGAAGGCCCAGGAGCCGCCGAAGCCGGCGAGACCGTCGGAGAGGCGCTGCCCTACCGTGCGATGCTCCTCGAAATCGTCCTCGACATTCGCCGCGATGGTGTCCTGCTTGGCGATGCTTTCGACGACTTCACGGTCGAGCTCCGTGTACTCGCCATGCTCCTCACGCAGGATTTCCTCGACATAGCGCGTGCGGTAGCGCGCGAGCTCCGCCTTGCTGATCAGGCTCTGCTCGGTAAGCTGCGGGAAGTCGGACTGGATGCGCTCGGCCAGGGAAGGACGCAGCGTGGCAAGCGGGACAAGGTTCTTGCGGCTGGTCTCGACACCCGAAATGGCGCAGGTCCCGCGCTTCTTTCCGTTCGCGGCCAGTTGTTGTGACGATTTCTCTGCGATCGCGGTCATCGGCACTCTCACCCCGCACCGGCATCGGTCTCGCTAGAGCTTACCCATTATCTCCTGCCGGAAGCCATAGACCTCGCGCTTGCCGCCGAGCGCCACGAGCCTGACCTCGCGGGTCTGGCCGGGCTCGAAGCGCACAGCCGTTCCCGCCGGAATATCGAGCCGAAAGCCCCTCGCCTTCTCGCGTTCGAAGGAGAGCGCGGGATTCGCCTCGAAGAAATGATAGTGGGAGCCGATCTGGATCGGCCGGTCACCGGTATTGGCAACCGCGAGCATCAGGCTCTCGCGACCTTCATTGAGAATGAGGTCGCCGGGTAGCGTCGTCACTTCGCCGGGCTTCAGGCGCCCGGCCGAGCCGCGGATCGGCTCATGCACGGTGACGAGCTTGGTCCCGTCTGGAAAGGTCGCCTCGACCTGCACGTCATGGATCAGCTCGGCGATGCCGTCCATGACCTGGTCGGCCGAGATCACATGCGCGCCTGCCTCCATCAGCTCGGCGACAGAACGACCGTCGCGCGCACCCTCGACCACGAAATCGGTGATGAGCGCAACGGCCTCCGGATAGTTGAGCTTGACGCCGCGCTCCAGCCTTCGCCGCGCCACCATGGCAGCCATGGCGACGAGCAGCTTGTCCTTTTCGCGCGGCGTCAGGTTCATGCCTTTTCCTTCTCGTCTTCCTCGTCCTCTTCGGACTCGTCTTCCGAGGTCTCGACCTCTTCGTCGTCCTCGTCTTCCGCCTCGTCCTCATCGAGGTCGAGATCGGCGTATTCATAGGCGAAGACGATCTCGCTGGTGGCGGGATCGAAGCTGCTCGTGGTGGATTCCTCGAAGGCCTCGATCAGCATCTCGGCATCATCAGGCCCGTCGACGTCGAAGCGACGCGTGACGGTTTCCCCCTCGTCGGCGAGGGCGAGCTCGACCGCCCAGCCCCGCGAGCCGGTGTCATAAATGCATTTCAGGCCTTGGATCGCCAGCATGGTGCTCTCCTCACGTGGACCATGTGCGSGGCAGCGCACGCCCCGTGACATGCCGAAGCAGCATGACGAGGGCGCGACGGAGCGCCTGGGCATCGCGGGAGAGAAGGCGAATGACGAGAAGGCCGGAGACGAGCCCGGCCCCGGCCTCGACGCTGACACAGGCGGGATCCTCGGCAAGCAGCGCACGAAGCTCATCGAGCCTGGCAGGATGCTCCGGGCCGGCGGCGATCACGGTTGCGACGGCCCGCGCCCCGGCGGCAATGGCAGGCCGCTCCAGCGTGGCGGCGACCGCGCCGTCAAGGCGAAGCTCGTCGGCGAAAATCAGGCGGCCGTCGCGGCGGATGCGCCAGCGATCGTGAATGGCACCGCGCTGCATCGTCTCGCCCATGGCGATGCGGCCGAAGACGATCGATTCACAGGCGACGAGGCGGGCGTCGGTGGCGAGGTCAATCGTCAGATTCCGGGCGAGGCGAGCGCCCGAAAACAGGATGCTCTCCTGCGGCAGCCAGGCGAGGCTCGCCCCGGCAGCAACCGAGAGATGGGTCTCGACCCGCGTGTCAGCGCCCTGGCTGCGATAAATCTTCTCGGCCGCCTGCGTGGTGATGACCGCCTCGGCCTGCGCCTCGATGACGGCATCGACCCGCATCGCGTCGCCACCGGCCATGCCGCCGCCGGTGTTGATCAGCACGGCCTCGCAGGTTGAGGCGAAGGTGTCGGGGAAGCGGGCGCGGTAGCCGCCGGACTCGGCGAGCTCGAGCCGGCGCGTCACTTCGCCGACCCTGGCGAAACGCAGGCGCACGCCGCCATTGGCCCGAACATAGGCCGGCAACAGCGGATCGGCAGAGGCCGGAAGCGGCGGCGCGAACATCGAAGGCCCTGGCGCGAATGAACCTTCAGCCATTCTCCGCCTGCGGCCTCGCCGGGCAAGAGGTGGCGCCGTCAGCGCCGCCCAAATTTCAGGCAGGCGCTGCCCGTTCCACGGGCGCCGCTTCAGCCGGGGCCGGTCTCGATCAGGAAGCGCATCACCTCGCCGCGCGTCGGCGCGCCGGCGCGACCGCCAAAGCGCGTGCATTTGATCGCAGCGGCCGCCGAGGCGAAGCGGATGGCGCTGCGCTCGTCCTGTTCCTCGGCCAGCGCCAGCGCAAAAGCCCCATGCCAGACATCCCCTGCGCCAAGCGTGTCGACGGTCTCGACCGCGAAGGCCGGCAGATGCGCGACTTCGCCATTTTCGATGAAGAGCACCCCTTCCTTGCCGAGCGTGACGGCAAGCCAGGTCGCTGCACCCTGCCCGACCCGGGCGAGGCCAAGGCGCGGATCCTCCTCCCCCGAAACCTCACGCAAGGCCTGGGCGCTGAAGGCGACATGGCTTGCGGTCGCCACGAGATCGGGATGAGGCGGCCTACGGTCGCCATCGAGCAGGCCCGGAATACCGGCCTGGCGCGCAAGCCTCAGCGCCGCGAGCGCTCCTTCGCCCCAGCGCGTATCGGCGAGCACCGCCTTCGCCCCATCCGGCAGGGTTTTCGGGAGCCACTCGGCGCTCTCCGGCATCGCCGGATCGGAATAGGAGACGACCATGCGTTCGCCAGCGGCATCGACAAGAATGGCTGAAACCGGTGAGCGCAACCCCACGGCGCGCAAGGCAAAGCGGGTATTGACGCCCTCGTCTGCGAGCTCAGCCACGATCTCGTCGCCGACACGATCGTCCGCGAGCCGGGTCGCCAGCCAGGATTGACCGCCAAGCCGCGCGATGGCGACCGCGGCATTGCCGGCGCAGCCGCCACCGACCACCGCCAGATCGCGTGAGCGATATTTCTCGCCACGCGTCGGCATGGTCTCGACGCTGTAGACATAGTCGAGGGTTGCGATGCCGAGACTGAAGACGCCGGCCATGGATTTCAACCGCTGAAGCGATATTCGCTGACCTGCCGGTAGACCTCGCCGGGGCGCAGCACGGTCGTGGGAAAATGCGGCAGATTGGGTGAGTCCGGCACGTGCTGGGGTTCCAGCGCGATGCCGGCATTCGGACCATAGGGCTGGCCATCGAGCCCCGCCACGGCAGTGTTGAGCTTGAAGCCGTCATAGACCTGGAGCGCCGGCTCCGTCGTCCAGAGTTGCATCGCGAGCCCACTGCGCAACGAGCGCAAGATCGCGGCATGGGCGAGCGTCAGCCCGGCGAGCGCGCTCGGCTCACACTGGTCGCGGAGGAGGACATAGTCGTGATCGAACCAGAAGCGCGTGCCGTCGGGGTTTGCGAAGCGGACCGCGCGCGGCTTGCGAAAATCGAAGGGCGTGCCGGCAACCGGAACGAGCGATCCGTCCGGGATCAGGTCGGCATCGACCGGCGTCATCAGATTGGCGCGGACCTCGAGCTCGTGGTCGAGAATGTCGGGACCATCATCGAGCTTGAAATAGGAGTGATGCGCGAGATTGACGATCGTCGGCGCATCGGTGGTGGCGGTGAGTTCGATGCGCAGCGTTGCTGCCCCGACAAGGCTGTAGCGGCACCAGAGATTCAGCGCACCGGGATAGCCGGCATCACCGTCAGGCGAGACCAGGGCCAGCGTCACGCTTGCCGCGTCATGATGCAGGATCGTCCAGGGCCGCTTGCCAAAGCCCTGCCCGCCACCATGCAGCGAATGCCGGCCGTTCTCGTTCAGAGGCAACTGATAGGTCTTGCCGTCGAGCGTGAAGCGCCCGCCGCCAATGCGGTTGGCGAAGCGTCCGGCGATCGCGCCCATATGCGAGGCGTGCTGGGGATAATCGGCGGGATCGGCGAGCCCGAGTACGACACGCTGCGGCTGGCCGCTCGTCAGCGGCACGCGCAGATCGCGCAGCGTCGCGCCCCAGTCCATGACACGCGCCTCGGCCCCACCGGGCGAGCGAAGCACGATGTCGTGGATCGGCGTGCCGTCCGAAAGGGTCGCGGCGATAGCAGGCTTGGTCATGGGCATCACACCACCAGCAAGGAAACGCGGCCGAAGCCGCGCCCTCTCGTGCCCGATTTCATCGCCGTGCTCAACGGTCACACGCATGGGTCTGGCGCTTGGGCCCGGCGTTTGAGCCCGGCGCCTCGGCCCTCACCAAACCCCGGTATTCGGCATGCTCGCCCACGGCTCGGCCGGCGCCTTGGCGGGCCCCTTCTGCAGGATCTCGATCGAGATGTTGTCGGGAGAGCGGACGAAAGCCATGTTTCCGTCGCGCGGAGGGCGGTTGATCGTGACGCCCGCCTTCATCAGCTTGTCGCAGGTCGCGTAGATATCGTCGACCTCATAGGCGAGGTGACCGAAATTGCGGCCGCCGGTATAGACTTCCGGATCCCAGTTATAGGTCAGCTCCAGCGTGGGGCGGCCACGGCTGCCTTCGGCGCCCTTGGCGTCGGCGGCGTCATCCGGCGCAGCCAGGAAGACCAGCGTGAAGCGTCCCTTCTCATTTTCGATGCGGCGGGTTTCGACAAGGCCGAACATGTTCACGTAGAAATCGAGTGACGCGTCGAGATCGGTGACACGCACCATGGTGTGGAGATATCGCATGCTTGGGGCTCCCCTTGTTCGGCCGGGTTGATCTCGCTCCTAAATCGGGCCAGACGCTCTGCTTTCCAAGAGGCGGCGCGCGAGGCGGGCCATGACGAGAACGCAAGACGTGGACACGAAACGCCCCGACGCCGCGACAATTTCCAGCATCAAGCAGCGTGCTGCCTTGCTGTCGGTGATGGCGACGCTCCTGCTGACCGGAGCCAAGGGCATCGCTGCGATCCTCTCCGGCTCGCTCGCCCTGCTGACCGATGCCTTGCAGGGGCTGATCGATATCGGCTCGACTCTGTTCACCTGGTTCGCGGTGCGGGCGGCCGACAAGCCGGCCGACGCGGAGCACCATTACGGCCATGGCAAGGTCGAGGCGTTGGCGGCGCTGGTCGAGACCGCGATCCTCTTTACGCTGGCCGGAGCTATCCTCTGGGAGGCGATCAGCCGGCTGTGGAGCGGTACGGTCGACGCCGTTACCGTCACGCCCATCGTGCTTGGCGTCATCCTCTTTTCCATGATCGTCGACGCGATCCGCTGGCACTCGCTGCGCAAGGTCGCGGCGGAAACGGGCAGCGAGGCACTGGCAGCCGAGGCGACGCATTTTTCGGCGGATTTCGTCGGCTCGGCCCTGGTTCTCGTCGGCCTCATCGCCGCCTGGTTCGGCTTTGGGCGGGCCGACACGATCGCCGCCTTCGCGATCGCAGCCTTCATGGCCTATTCCGCCTTCAAGCTCGGGCGCCGCACGATCAATACATTGCTCGACGCTGCCCCCGCCGGGCTGAGCGAGCGCCTGACCGCCGCAGCCGGGGCTGTGCCCGGCGTCGTCGCCGTGGAATGGCTGAAGGTTCGGCCTTCGGGCGGCCAGACCCATGGCGAGATCGGAATTCGCGTCTCGCGGACGCTCCCGCTCGACCGTGTCGTCGCCATCAAGGACGCGCTCGTGCTGGCGTTGCGCGAGGTCGAGCCAGGGGCCGAGATCACCGTCACCGCCAACCCGATCCAGGTCGATGATGAGACCGCGCTCGAGCGGGTTCTGCTGATCGCGCTCAAGCTCAAGATCCCGGTGCACCACGTCACCGTGCACAGCATCGGCGACCGACTCTCGGTCAGCCTCGATATGGAGGTCGATTCCCGGCTGCCGCTCGGCGAGGCGCATGAGATCGCGACCCGGCTCGAGACCGCGATCCGCGCCGAGTTCGGCGGCGAGACAGAGGTCGAGACCCATATCGAGCCCATGGAAACCGGCACGCCGCCGGGCCACAATGCCGCATGGGACGCGGTGGAGGATATCGGCAAGGCGCTTGCCAAGGAGGCCGCGGGACTCGACGGCCCGATCCACGACATCCACAGCGTCCGCGTGCGCCAGACCCCGAACGGTCTCGTGGTGAATTATCACTGCCGTGTCGATCCGGCGCTCGACGTCGCGGCGGTCCATGCCGCGGTCGACGCGATCGAGCGCGCCGTCCGGATCGCGCGCCCGCAGGTCTGCCGGCTGGTCAGCCATGCCGAGCCTGCGCATCTGCGCCAGCCTGCCTGATCAGCGCGCACGGACTTTCAGCGGAAGGGGGCTCGGGCTACAGACAAGGCTCAGATGTCGTTTTCGCCAGGGTTGTCCATGCGCGCCGAAGATACCCCCCTGATCCGTCTCGAGGATTATCGTCCCTCCGACTGGCTGATCGATACGGTCGATCTCGACTTCGTTCTCGATGCGCATGAAACGAAGGTGCGGGCCCAGCTTGGCCTCAGGCCGAATCCGGCCGGGCAGCCGGGATCGGCGCTGGTCCTCGACGGGGACGAGCTGACGCTGGTCTCGCTCAAGCTCGATGGAACCACGCTGGATGCTGCGGCCTACAGCGCCACGCCGCAGGGACTGACCGTGCTCGCGCCACCGAAGCGCGGCTTAACCCTCACCATCGAGACGGTGCTGAACCCCTCGGCCAATACCAAGCTGATGGGGCTCTATCGCTCGTCCAACGTCTACTGCACCCAGTGCGAGGCGGATGGCTTCCGCCGGATCACCTATTTCCTCGACCGCCCCGACGTGATGTCGGTCTACACCGTGCGCCTTGAGGCGAAGAAGGCCGAGGCTCCGGTCCTGCTCTCGAACGGCAACCGGGTCGCGACCGGGGATGTCGCCGGCACCGACCGGCATTTCGCGGTCTGGCACGACCCTCATCCCAAGCCCGCCTATCTGTTTGCCCTGGTCGGCGGCACGCTCGACCATGTTCGCGAGGACTATGTCACCGCCGATGGCCGCAAGGTCGAGCTCGCCGTCTATGTCGAGCCCGGCAAGAGCAGCCGCGCCGGCTGGGCGCTGGACTCGCTGGTGCGCTGCATGCGCTGGGACGAACGCGTCTTCGGCCGGAACTATGATCTCGACGTGTTCAACGTCGTCGCCGTGTCGGATTTCAACATGGGCGCGATGGAGAACAAGGGCCTCAACATCTTCAACGACAAATATGTGCTGGCCGATCCGCAAACCGCCAGCGATGGCGATTATGCCAGCATCGAGGCGATCATCGCGCACGAGTATTTTCACAACTGGACCGGCAACCGCATCACCTGCCGCGATTGGTTTCAGCTGTGCCTGAAGGAAGGCCTCACGGTCTTCCGCGACCAGGAATTCTCCTCCGACGAGCGCTCCCGCCCGGTGAAGCGCATCGCCGATGTGCGGACCCTGCGCGCAACCCAGTTCTCCGAGGATGCGGGGCCCCTCGCCCACCCCGTCAGGCCGCGCGCCTACAAGGAAATCAACAACTTCTACACGCCGACCGTCTATGAGAAGGGCGCGGAGGTGATCCGCATGCTCAAGGTCCTGATCGGCGACGAGGCCTTCAAGCGCGGCATGGATCTGTATTTCGAGCGCTGCGATGGCACCGCCGCGACGATCGAGGAATTCCTGGCCTGTTTCGCCGAGAGCTCGGGCCAGGATCTCAGCCATTTCGCGCGCTGGTACGAACAGGCGGGCACCCCAACGATCGTCGCCTCCGGCCGCTACGATGCTGCCGCAAGGAGCTATACGCTCGATCTCGCCCAGAGCACGCCGCCGACCCCCGGCCAGCCCCAGAAAGCGCCGGTGGCGCTGCCGATCGCGCTCGGCCTCGTCGGCAAGGCCGGCGACCTGCCGCTCCACAGCAACTCGAATGCCTATGCGGGCGACGGGCTAATCGTGCTCGACCAACCGTCGCTGTCAGTGACCTTCACGGGCCTGGACGAGGCGCCGATCCCGTCCTTGCTGCGCGGCTTTTCGGCCCCGGCGCGGCTGGAGCTCGATCTTGCCGATGCCGATCTGCTGCGCCTGTTCTCTGCGTACAGCGATTCCTTCAATCGCTGGCAAGCGCTCCAAACGGTCGCGACGCGCGCGTTGACCAGCGCCGGGCGCGGAGCCCTCAGCGCCGCCGGGCTTGCCGACAAGGCCACGGAACTCGCCGGAGCGCTCGACGCCTTCCTGCGCGATCATGCGCTTGCCGACCCTGCCTTTGCCGCCCAGGTGCTGCGCCTGCCCGCCGCCGCCGATATCGCCCGCGAGATCGGTCGGGATGTCGATCCCGACCGGATCCATGCGGCCCACCGCGCGCTCTCGGCACAGATCGGCAAGACACTGGCCGACAGGCTTTCGAGCCTGCGCGACGCGCTTGACGATAAGAGCCTCTATTCGCCGGATGCCACGGCAGCCGGGCGAAGGGCGCTGCGCAACGAAGCGCTGGGACTGCTCGCCATCGGCGCCCCCGAGACCAGCGCGCGCCTCGCAGACACCCAGTTCAGCGCCGCCGACAACCTGACCGACCGGCTTGCGGCACTCGCCGCCATGACGCTGATCCCGGGCGAGGCTCGCGAAGCCCTGATCCGGCGCTTCGCAGAGCGCTATGCGGCTGAGCCGCTCGTGCTCGACAAATGGCTGATGGCGCAGGCTCTGATCGCCGAGCCCGGCACGCTCGGCCGCGTCAAGGACCTGATGCGGCACCCGACCTTCTCGCTCGGCAACCCGAACCGCGTCCGCTCGCTCATCGGCGGGTTTGCCGCCAACCTGACGCAGTTCAACCGACCCGATGGCGCCGGCTATGATTTCGTGGCGGATATCGTGATCGCGCTCGATCGGACCAATCCCCAGATCGCCTCGCGCCTGCTCGGTTCCTTCAAGACCTGGCGCACGCTGGAGCCGGGCCGTCGCGGCCTCGCTCAGGCGGCCCTCACCATGGTGTCGCGCACCCCCAATCTGTCGCGGGACGTCGCCGATATCGCAGAGCGCGCACTCGCCTGAGAGGCGGGGCGCGCACCGCCTGTCCAGTTCGTTAACGATTTATTACCCGCACAAGATTCATTCTATGAATTACTACAACCATAGGGTGAATTCTGAGCCCCTGATTCAACTCAAAGCTAGACAAACCGATTCGGTCGGATTCAACTGGCGGTGATTCGAGGGGATGCGGCACGTCTCCCGATCTTACTGACGGTACTGTTATCCGAAGGGGGAACGGGCATGGCGCGTGCGAACGCGACCTGCGCGGCAACGCGCGCAGGCACGATTCTGGGTGTCGCAAGATCGCTGACTCATCCGCTCTACCAGCGGTTTGAGAAGGCTGAGCCGACCTTTCGCAAAGTCATTCCTGCCCTCGTCCTCGGCTTTTTTGTCCTGTTCGGTGCCGGCGCCTATATCCAGACCTCCGCGATGCGTGACGATGCATTGTCGGATGCGATATCTGATCTCGACCTCGTCGCGTCATTGATCGCGCGAGAACTCGACATCGCGACAAAGATCGATGCGGCACCTGCAACTGTTCTTGCCGCACTTGCGACCAAGCACCTGTCCTCACATGGCCGCCTCGTCCATGTCAGCGATGCCAGCGGTCAGGTCATCGCCAGCGAGCCGGTGATTGGACAGGCCCGGCGCACGCTGGTCGATTTCCTTGGCCAGACCCAGCCGCTGACCGTGTTCGGCGACCGGGCCGGCGTCATGAAGATCGTCCTCCCAGGCGGCCTTGAGACCTTCGCGACCGTCCGCAACCTCGCCGCCCCGCTCGGCCAGGTTGCGGTCTTGCAACCCGCGTCGCGGGTGCTGTCGCTCTGGAATGAGCGCAGTCGCGCGCTCACCATCCTGTTCGGCTCGGCCGCGCTGGTCCTTTCTGCCCTTACCGTCGCCTTCCTGATGCAGTCGAAGCGCGCCCGCGCCGCCGACGAGGACTGCGACTGCGTGCGCGAACGTATCGATACCGCGCTCAACCGCGGCCATTGCGGCCTCTGGGACTGGGACCTCGCGCGCGGCCGCATCTACTGGTCGGACTCGATGTATGCGATGCTCGGCTATGACCGCGCCGGCGACTTCATGTCCTTTGGCGAAGTCAATGCCTTCATCCATCCGGCCGATGTCGATCTCTACGCGCTCGCCGACGCGATCAGCCGCGGCGAGGCCGACCATCTCGACCAGGAATTCCGGGTTCGCGACGTCAATGGCGGCTGGGTCTGGCTCAAGGCCCGCGCCGAGCTGGTCACCGACCGGCGCACCCATTCGCAGCACCTCGTCGGCATCGCAGTCGACATCTCCGAGCAACGCCGCATGGCCGAGCAGACCGCGACAGCCGATGCCCGCCTGCGCGATGCCGTCGAGGCCATCTCGGAAGCCTTCGTGCTCTGGGACGCGGATAATCGTCTCGTGCTCTGCAACGCCAAATACCAGCAGTTGCACCAGCTTTCCGCCGAAGCCGTCCATCGGGGCGTGAGCCACGAAGAGGTGATGAGCCTCAGCGCCCAGCCCAATATCGACCGCGAGCCGACCCGCCACTCCCGCGAGAACGGCACCTCCTACGAGGCGCGCCTCTCCGATGGCCGCTGGCTCCAGATCAACGGACGCCGCACGAAGGATGGCGGCTCGGTTTCGGTCGGCACCGACATCACCACGCTGAAGCAGCAGGAAGAGCGGCTCACCCAGTCCGAGCATGAACTCCTGATGCATGTCACCAATCTCAAGGCCTCACGCCAGAAGCTCGAGGCGCAGGC
>NZ_JBFTRC010000157.1:0-13263 GCF_056399325.1 Allobosea sp. 01N443 | reverse complement strand
GAAGAAGAGCACGGACAGGGTGACGAGGAGGCTCGTCACCAGCGAGTTGACGAACCACAGGCCGAAGCGCGTGTTCTTGAAGATATAAACGTAGTTCTCGAAGGTCGGTTCGCGCGGGATGATGTTGAGTTCATAGACCTCGTTGGAGAGCTTCAGCGAGGTTGCGACCATGTAGAGCAGCGGCATCATCATCGCGATGGCGCCCATGGCGAGGAGCGTCCAGGCGAGCACCTGGCCGGGACGAGCGGCGAGTTGCAGCCGCCAGTTCGGCATCGGGGACGCGGCGGAGGTTGCCGTGCTCATGATTTCTCCCGCATCAGCCAGAGTTGGAGGAGGCTGRCCGTCAGAAGGATCACGAACAGCACCAATGTCTGCGCCGCCGCATAGCCCATCTGATATGAACGGAAGGCGGTCTCATAGATGTAGAGCACCAGAGGCTTGGTGCTGTTCAGAGGTCCGCCGGCGCCGTTGTCGGTCATGTTGTAGACCGTGTCGAAGATGCGCAGGAAGCCGATCGACGAGATCACCACCAGGAAGACGATGGTGGGCTTGAGCAGGGGCAGGGTGATCTGGCGCAGGATCATCCATTTGCCCGCGCCGTCGATCCGCGCCGCCTCGTAATAGCTCGACGGAATGGCACGCAAGCCCGCCATGAACAGCACGATCTGGAAGCCGAGCCCGGCCCAGATCGCCGGCGTCAGCACTGCATAGAGCGCCTGCGTCGTCGAGCGCAGGAAGGGCTGCGCATCGAGCCCGACCGCGTTCAGCATGTTGTTGAGCAGCCCGATCGGTGGCGGCTGGTAGAACCAGCGCCAGACCCAGGCCATCGCGACTGTCGTCGTCAGGTGCGGGATGAAATAGCAGGCCCGGATCAGGCCATGCGCGAAGCGGACCTGATCGAGATAATAGGCGATGACGAAGGACAGGAGCAGGCTGAGCGGCGTGCCGACCATGAGGTAGATGAACGTGTTCTTGAAGGCGAGCCAGAACACCGGATCGCCCATCATCTTCCGGAAATTGTCGAGCCCGATGAAGACCGGTTTCGAGAGCAGGTTCCACTGCATGAAGGCGATGCCGAACGATTCCAGTGCCGGATAGAATCGGATCACCGCGAAGAATGCGATCGGCACGGCAAGGAACGCCCAGGCCGTGAGTGCCTGCTTCGTCTCGATCGTCAATCCCGCGTAGCCCCGCATTCGTCGCATCCCCGTTCCGGCGTCCCCGCTGTGTGTCGTCCGATTAAATCAAGTCCGTTGATTTAATACGAAGCCGGCGACATGATGCAAGCCCTGCTTCGCGCCAGGCCCACAGGCTCTGCATTTCAATCGGAAGGTTCGCGCCGCTCATGAGCGTATCCGGTCTCGCCCCGTTCGATCGCCGCGGCCATCATCGCCGCGTGGTGATCGAGGCGTTGAGGCGTTCCGGTGCAGCCTCGCGCGCGGAGATCGCCGCGGCGACCGGGCTCTCGGCCCAGACCGTCTCGACCGTGACTGACGAGCTGTGTCGCGAAGGACTGGTGAGCATCGTCGGCCGCCGCGCTTCGGCGCGCGGCCAGCCGCCAATCGATCTCGCGCTGGCGCTCGATGGCGGCTTTGCCGTCGGTGTGCAGGTCGAGCCTGGCCGCATGACCGGTATCCTCGTCGATCTCGGCGCCCATGTCCGGGCCGAGCGCAGCATCGATTGCGATACGGGGCGCCCCGATCTCGCCCTCCCGAGCCTGATTTCGCTGGTTGCCGAGTTGGTCGAGCAAGGCCGCATTGCGCGCGCCCGGCTCTGGGGCGTCGGCATCGCATTGCCGGGCCCGTTCGGTGATGTCGCGGAGAGCGAGCAGGACCCGCTAGCCATGGCGGCCTGGTCGCGGCTTCCGTTTCGCGAAGCCTTCTCTGCGGGGCTGAACCTGCCCGTCATCGTCGGCAACGACGCGACGGCTGCGGCAATCGGCGAGCATCTGCATGGAGTTGCGCGCGATCTGCGCAGCTTCGTCTATCTCTACCTTGCCGAAGGCATCGGTGGCGGCCTCTTCGTCGAGGGACAACCGGTGACCGGCGCCTTCGGCAATGCCGGCGAGATTGGCCGCATGATCGTCGGCCACGAGCCTGATCGGGGTGGGCTTGTGACGCTGGAGGCGCGTGCTTCGCTGCATGCGTTGCGTCGGATGCTGGGTGAGGCCGGCGTCGGGGATGCGGACAACTGTGCCGTTGAGCGTCTCTTCGACGGTCACGAGGCGATCGTCGCATGCTGGATCGCCGAGGCCGCGCGCCATTTGCGCATCGCCATCGCCAACATCGAGAACCTGCTCGATCCCGAGACTATCGTGATTGGTGGGCAGGTGCCGGAGCGGGTCCTGGCTGCGCTGATGCAGGCCATCGCGCCGCTGCCGGCCTCCGTCAGCCAGCGCAAGGGCCGACAGCAGCCGCGCTTGCTGACCGGGCGCGCTGGCCGCAATTCGCCGGCTCTCGGCGGCGCGACCTTGCCGTTGTTCAGTGGCCTGACGCCGCATCCGCGTGCGGCAAAACTGCCGAAACCGGCGCGTGCGGCGAGAGCATCGGAGCTAGGAAAAACCCGTCCGGCCAATGGCAGGCGGGATCTGGCGGCGGGGAGCTGAGGCCATGGTGCCGGCTTGTCCCGCAATCGAGATCGAACCGGCCAGCCTATTGGTGGAGCGGTTGGTAGGCGAGGGCGCCCGTCGCGGCGTCCTGTACGATCTGGCCGAAGGCCTCGGACTCGATGAAATGCCCGGCGGCAACGATCGCCCCGGTTCTGGCTGCATGTTCCGCCACGGCGCGGCGGCTCTGCCGCGCCTGATCCTGGTCGCGATCGGCACGATGGCACCACTCGGGAACCGCGATCTGGGCCGGGTTGTGCCAGCTGTCTCCGGCGATCAGGACGGGGCGGCCCGCACCTTCTATCAGGATCGCATGATGGCCGGCGGTATGTCCGGGAGCCGGCAGGAGCGAGGCGGTGATTTTGCCGCTGTCGAAGATCGGCAGTCCAGCCTCTGCGGCCTCGAGCCGACGGCTCTCGACGATGGGCGCGATGCTGCGCCGGAAGGCCGCGACATGGTGCGGCAGGGCGGCTTCCTCGCCCTGAGCCTGCCAGTGCGCGATCTCGGCTGCCGGCGCGAGATAGCGCGCCTGGCTGAAGCGGAGAGCGCCGGTCTCGTCGAGTGCCCAGCCGACATGGTCGAGATGGAAATGGCTGAAGACCACGAGCGAGACTGCGTTCGGATCGAGCCCAGCGGCCTTGAACTCCTCTGGCAGCCGGCCGCCGAGCCCGTCGAAATAGGGACTGGGGCCGGGGCCGAGGCCGGCATCGACCATGAGGATGCGGCCATCGCGGCAGAGCAGCGCGAAGACGCCGAAGCGCGTGTGGAACATCCCGCCGGGGAACCAGCGCGCCGTCAATTCAGGATGCGCCGCGAAATCGGCTTCGGGAAACGCATAGCGCGAAGCAGCCGGCGCTGGCGCGGCATCGGTCAGCGCAAACAGCGTTGCGCCATCGAGGTCCAGTCGCCGCATTTCAGTCTCCAGCCACAGATGCGGGCCGGCGCCCGCCTGTTCCACGCCTGCCATCCTTCACCAGGGACAACAAGGGAGAGTAGACCATGACGACAGACAACCAGGGCTTCCGCCTCAGCCGGCGCAGCTTCGCGACCGGGGCCGCGGCCGCCGGCCTGACCGTGGCGGCGCCGAGTGTGCTGCGTGCCCAGACCGTGCAGATCGAGTACTGGCAGTACTTCTTCAAGGAACGCGTCGAGGCGATGGATGCGCTCATCCAGCAGTTCGAGGCTGCCAATCCGGGCATCAAGGTCAAGCACACGCACTTCCCCTACGCCCAGTACCGGACCAAGACGGCGGCTGCCGTGCCGGCGGGCGAGGGACCCGATGTCCTGCAGCTCTTCTTCGGCTGGATGCGCGAATACGCCAAGTCGAAGCTGATCCAGCCGCTGCCGGCCGAGCATTTCAACGTCGCCGATATCGACAAGAACTATTTCGAGTTCGTCCGGATGATGCGGACGAACGAGGGATACTGGGCGCTTCCGACCGCCGTCCGCAGCCTCGGCCTGTTCTACAACAAGACGCTGCTGAGCAAGCCGGGCGCATCTGGTGGCAAGCCGCCGGTGACGCTTGACGACATGCTGAAGAACGCGCTGGCCGTCACCGAGCGCGACTCGCGTGGCAACATCACCACGGCCGGCGCGACCATCGGCATCCCGTCGCAGGACTACCATTGGTGGCGCGAGATCCTGCTGCGCCAGTTCGGCGGCAAGCCCTACTCGGACGATGGCCGCACCGTGACCTATGCCAACGACGCGGGGGCCGCCTCCTTCGGCTGGTATACCGATCTGCAGCGCAAGCATAAGGTCGCTGCGGCGGGCTTCCTCTCCGAGAGCCAGGCGGCCTTCAAGGCCGGCAAGGCGGCGCAGCATGTCGACGGTTCGTTCCGCCTCGGCACCTTCAAGAGCGCGCGTGGCTTCGACTGGGGCGTCTCGGAAATGCCGACCCATAACGGCATTGCCAGCAACTACGCCTCCTATTGGGTCAATGGCCTGGCGTCGAGCGCGACCGGAGCCAAGCGCGATGCAGCGCTCAAGTTCCTCGCCTTCATCACCACCAATGACGCGATGCAGCTCTGGTTCGAGAAGACCGGCGAGCTGCCGGCCAAGCCCGAGGTCGCACTGAGCGCCAAGAACCTGGCCGATCCGCTTTCCGGCCCGATGCTGGCTGGCCTCAAATACGCCCATGCCACCGATTTCGTGGCGGAAGAGGCTCAGGGCCAGATCTTCCAGGACATGCTCGACCGGGTGCTGCTGCAGAACCAGGATCCGCTCGCGGCCCTGAAGGAGGCTGCCGCTGCCGAGCAGAAGCTGATCGACGACTACTACAAGGCCTGATCCAAGGCTTTGGTCCAAATGTGCTGCCGCCCGGTTCTCCCGGGCGGCAGCGCTGATCTCAGGTCGCCGGCCGCGCGACGACGGGGACGTACTCGTCCAGATCCTCATCGGCGAAGTTCACGGTCCGGCCGAGTTCCGCCGAGCGATAGAGCGCCATCAGCATGTGCACGACGGCGACGCCGTCGGCAAAGGTCTCCTCCGGCATGGTGCCGCGCCGGAACGCCTCGACGAAATGCCGGTTCTCCAGCGTGTAGCCATAGACGCCGGCTTCGTCCTCCAGCACGGGCATCAGGCCGTGCTCGGCATTCTGCTTCTCGACCAGGTCCTCGCCGCTTGCGCCGCTGACCGCGCGCGAGAAGAAGATCTTCAGTCCCGTGTTCAGCGAGCTGAACTCCATCGCATATTCCGGCCCGAGCAGTTCGAGCGTGATCCTGAGGCCGGGGCCGACATAGGCCCATGACGTCGTCGCCTCGATCATCAGCTCGTTGCCGTCGGGGTCCCGCAGCGTGATCAGCCCGCGTGCAAAATCCTCCGACGGCCGCTTGGCATAGTCGACCTCAGGGCCCATCCCAGCCTTGAGCTGCTTGACATAGGCCGGCCGGTTCCATTTCAGCGTCGCGACGGTGGCATTGGCGGAGACCAGGGTCAGCGCATCGCGGGGCTCGCCCGGCGCGGTCAGCAGATGGCGGGCGACCTCGACGCTGTGGCACATCATGTCCGAGAGCACGCCGCCGCCCTGCTTCTCGCCCTGCCAGAACCAGGGTTCGTGCGGGCCGCTATGTTCTTCGGCGGCGCGCGCGATATAGGGCCGACCGGCGCCGGGCACGGCGCGACGCCAGATGATCTCGCGCCCGCGCTGCACCGCCGTCGAGAACAGCTGGTTCTCGAGATAGCCGTGCAGCAGCCTGGCATCCTCGGCCAGCCTCAGCATCTCGCGCGCCTCGCGCAGTGTCCGGCCCAGAGGCTTCTCGCAGGCGATGGCGCGCAGGCGGGACCGGCCGGACGTTACCGCCGCGTGGATCTCGCGCATCGTCTCGACGCGCGTGTGGTTCGGGCTCAGCAGCCAGATCGCGTCGATCTCGCCGGAGGTCAGCATGGCCTCGAGGCTGGCGAACGCCTTGCAGGGGCCAAGATCGAGTTCGTTCGCCCGCGCCGCGAGGGCCGCGCGGCGTTCCGCGCGCGGCGAGTAGACCCCGGTGACCGCGACATTGCGGACTCCCATCAGCGCCGTCAGATGGAAATGCGCGATGAAGCCGGAGCCGACGAAGCCGATCCGCAGGGTGGGAAGCAGGGAGTGATCGGGCATGGCCACCTCGTGATCAGTCGCGCGGGTTGAGAACGTCATTGAGCGCATCGCCAAGCAGGTTGAAGCCGATCACGACGACGACGATCGCGAGCCCGGGCCAGATCGCCATCCAGGGGGCCTCCACCAGGAATTGCCGCGCGGCGTCGAGCATGCTGCCCCAGGATGGGTCGGGGGGCGCCTGGCCAAGGCCGAGAAAGGCGAGGCTCGCCTCCGCCAGCACAGCGATCGCCGTGGTCAGCGTTGCCTGCACGACGAGCGGCGGCATGATGTTGGGCAGGATATGCGAGATGATGACCTTGCGATGCGACGCGCCGAGCGAGACCACCGCGCTGACATAGTCTTCTTCCCGCACGATCAGGGTCTGCCCGCGCGCGAGCCGCACGAAGATCGGCATCGCCGAGATGCCGATGGCGATCATGGCGTTCTGCAGGCTTGGGCCGAGGAAGGCGGCAAGCGCGATCGCCAGAACCAGGAACGGACAGGCGAGCAGCGCGTCGGTCAGGCGCGAGATCACGATGTCGACGACACCGCCGAAATATCCGGCGATCAGGCCGAAGGGCACGCCGAAGACCAGTGCGATCGCCACCGAGAGGAAGCCGGCCGCGAGCGAGGCCCTCGCGCCGAAGATGATGCGCGACAGGACGTCCCGGCCCAGATCGTCGGTGCCGAAGGGGTGGGCGAGTGTCGGGCCGAGCCGGATCGTCGACCAGTCCGAGGCATTGGGATCGTAGGGGGCGACCCAGGGGGCGAAGACGGCCATCAGCGCGAAGACGAGCACGATGCCACCGCCGATCAGCGCCGAAGGCTCGCGCAGCAGGCGCTCCCACCCMGTACGGGTCCGCACCGGGACAGAGGGCCCAATGATCTCGACCTGGCTCATCCGCGCAGCTTCGGATTGAGCGCCGCATAGGCGATGTCGGCGAGAAGGCTCATCAGCAGGAAGAAACCGGCCGCACACATCACCACGGCCTGGACCACGGCGTAGTCGCGGCTGAAGACGCCGTCGACGATCATCTTGCCGAAGCCGGGAATACCGAAGACCTGTTCCGTCAGCACGGCGCCGGAGAGGAGCTGCCCGAATTGCAGCGTGCCAAGGGTGACGACCGGGATCAGTCCGTTGCGCAGCGCATGGCGGACCACGACGACATGTTCGCTGAGGCCTTTGGCGCGCGCCGTGCGGACGAAATCCTGCTTCAGCACGGTCAACATCGAGCTGCGGGTATGGCGCATGATGATGGCGCCGGAGGCGGCGCCGAGCACGAGGCTCGGCATGGCCATGGTCTTCAGGTTGCCGAGCGGACTTTCGAAGAAGGGGACGTAGCCGCCTGACGGCAGCCAGCCGAGCGAGACCGAGAACAGCAGGATCAGCATGATCCCGAGCCAGAAGCTCGGGATCGAGAGGCCGGCGAGGCCGAACAGGCTGACGGCGTGGTCGAGCACCGAACCGCGCCACAGGGCGGCGATGATTCCGGCCGGGATTCCGATCGCGACCGCGATCAGCATCGAGAGCGTCGCGAGTTCGATCGTGACCGGCAGTTTCTCTGCGATCATCGTGCCGATCGGCAGTCGGGTTCGGATCGAGAGACCGAAATCGCCCTGCACGAAGGCGCTCAGCCAGCTCCAGTATTGCACCGGCAGGGGCTGGTCGAACTGGTACTTGGCGCGGAGGTACGCGATGATCTCGGGGCTGCGATCCTCGCCGGCGAGTGCGAGCGCGGGGTCGCCGGGCAACAGTTTCTGCAGCCCGAATACCAGGATCGAGACCAGCAGCAGCGTCGGCACCGCGACGGCCAGACGCCCCGCCAGGAAGTTGATCATTCCGCGCCCCTCTCGGCCGCCGGCACGTGCCTCACGGCGCCGGCTTGACGCCCTTCAGCCGCAGCAACCCGTCGGGATACACGCTGAGGCCGCCGACATTGGCGCGCGCCGCGAAGAACCAGTTCGGATGATAAAGCGGGATGCTGGGCAGGTCGGCGAGATAAAGGCCGGTGGCCTTCTCATAGAGCGCCTTGCGCTTGCCGGCGTCACCCTCGGCACGGGCGTTGTTCAGGACGGTTTCGAGATCGCGGTTGCAGTATTTGTTGAAATTCTGCCCGCCGGCGCAGGAGAAGAAGGCGTAGAGGGTCGGATCCGGATCGCCGCGCCCGCTCCAGTTGCCGATATAGACCTCGAAATTGCCCGCGAGATAGCGCTGGATCGCACTCGCCGTTTCGAGCGGCAGAAGCTTGACGTCGAAGCCCGCCTCCTTGGCCATGGATTGCACGATCTGTGCGACGCGCGCATCCGTGAGGGCGTTCTCGAAGGTGATCTCGACCGGCACGCTGGTCACTCCGGCCTGCGCCATCAGGGCCTTGGCCGCGGCGACGTCACGGGCCGGAACCGGATGCGCCTTCGAATGGAACGGGTCCGAGGGCGGGATCATCTGGTTGTCGGCGGTGTATTCACCGTTGAAGGCAACGCGGTTGATGATGGCGCGATCGAGCGAGAGCTCGAAGGCCTTGCGCAGCCGGGCATCCTTCGCCAGGGGGCCGTTGGCCTTCTCGCCATTGCCGAGATTGACCATCAGATGCGAGACGGCGAGACCGGGCGCGCCGTGCAGCTTGAGGCTCTTGTCGTCACGCACGGTCTTGAGATCGGTCGGTGCGACGCGCTCGACGAGATCGAGATCGCCGGCCCGAACGCGCGACAGGCGAACGGTTGAATCCGGCACGTAATAATAGGCCACGCTGTCATAGCCGTAATTGGCGGCGTCCCAGTAATCTGCGAACTTCGTCAGCTTGATCAGGTCGCGCGCCTTGCGCTCGACGAACTTGTAGGGTCCCGCACAGACAGGCGCGTTGGCGAAGTCGTCCTTCGCACCGGCCGCAGGCGAGACCATCATGCCGGCGCGGTCGCTGAGCACGGAGAGCAGGGGGGCGAAAGGCTCCTTGAGCGTCAGGCGCACCTGATCGGGGGCCACGACCTCGACGCCAGCCACCGCTGAAAGCTCGGCCTTCCGGCGAGAGTCCTTCATCGTCAGCATGCGCTCGATGTTGAACTTCACGGCCTCCGCATCGAAGCTGGTGCCGTCGTGGAACTTCACGCCTGGGCGGAGCTTGAAGGTGATCGCCTTCTGATCCGGCGCCCATTCCCAGCTCTGGGCGAGTTGCGGTGCGATCGTCAGGTCAGGCGCAATATCGACGAGCTTGTCGCACATGGCCGCGAAGACGAAGCGGCCGGCATAGGTCCCGCTCGTCGCCGGGTCGAGCGCATCGGGGTCGTCCTGGATGCCGACCCGCAGATTGGTGCCCTGGGCTGAAGCGGCAACTGCAGCGCCTGCCAGACTGGCTGCGAGCGCAGCGGCAAAAACCAATGGTCTAGAATTTCGCATGATCCAGCCTCCCGAGCCGTCTCGTCACCAGCTGCCGCCGAGGCGGCGCCGTCTTGAGCGTGATGCTGACGGGAATGCATGCACGTRCTCTCGAGTTTGTAAAGACACCTGACGAACAATGCCGCTCGGCAAGAGGATTTAGTCGCATCTTGCATGTGCGAGATTGACAATTGGCAAGAACGATCCGTTATTAGTTCGCATGGTTGACGAATTGACGGATGAACCGCCTCGCGCAGAGGCTTACTCCACGCCGGTTGCGCGCCAGATGTCGGTGCGCTCGGTGATTGAGGCCGTGCTGCATCGCGGCCCGATTTCACGTGCCGAGCTGGCCCGCATCACCGGCCTGTCGAAGCAGACGACCTCCGAGGTCGTGCGCGCGCTGGAGGATAGCGGCTGGCTGCGTGTGCGTGGGCAGACGCAGGGCGCGGTGGGACGAAGTGCCGTGACCTACGAGATCCAGCAGGACGCCGCTTTCGTGCTCGGCGTGGATCTCGGGGGCACCAAGATCCACGCCGCGCTTGCCAATGTGGTCGGTACGATCGTCGCGGAAGAGATGGAGCCGACGGATTCGCGCGGCGGCCTTGCGGTGGTAGAACAGATCGGCGCGCTGGCTGAGCGGCTGGCGCGCAAGGCCGGCCTCGCTCCGGGCGGCCTGCGCTGCGCCGCCATGGGCAGTCCGGGCGTCGTCGATCCACGCTCGGGCAAGATCGAGATCGCGCCCAACATCCCCGGCTTCGACCGCATCCGGGTGGCGGACGAGCTCGAGCGCCGTCTCGGCTGTGCCGTGGTGATCGAGAATGACGTCAATCTCGCAGCGATGGGCGAGCAATGGCAGGGCTGCTGCAAGGACGTCCGCAACTTCGCCTTCATCGCGATGGGCACCGGCATCGGCATGGGCCTTGTTCTGGATGGGCGACTTGCCCGCGGCGCCAGCGGGGCTGCTGGCGAAATCGCCTTTCTGCCGGTTGGCGGCGATCCTTTCGACTCGCGCGGCCAGTTCCATGGCCCCTTTGAGACCGCGATCGGCAGCGTAGCCATCCTTCAGCGTTACCGCGGCTTTGGCGGTCGCATGGCGCAGGATGTGCGCGGTGTCTTCGCGCAGCTCGCCCAGGGCGAAGAGGCCGCCATCGCGACACTCGACGAGACGGCGCGCGTCATGGTCCAGGGCATGATGGCGATCCGCGCCGTGGTCGACCCTGAACTGATTGTGCTCGGCGGCAGCATTGGCGTGCGCGAAGAACTGATCTCGCGACTGCGTACGCTCGTAGCCCGGCATCTCGGGGGAGCCCTGCGGATCGAGCCGAGCGCGCTTGGCAGCCGCGCGACGCTTGTCGGAGCCGTCGGCACGGCGCTGTCACGAATCCATGACAGCCTGTTCGGCCTGACCAGCCTCCAGAGCGACTTCGCTCTCCCCGTCGGGAAGGCGACCGAGACAGCATGAACGCCCATGTCACTGCCCCCGGCCTCGTCGTGCTCGACGATGCCGCTACCGTTGCCGCGGATGTCGCGAACAGGATCGTGGCGGAACTCTTGTCGCGGCCTTCGACCGTGCTTGGCCTGGCGACAGGCGAGACGATGCGCCCGGTCTACGGCGAGTTGGTTGCGGCCTATCGCGCCGGGCGGGTCTCCTTTGCCGCGAGCACAAGCTTCAATCTCGACGATTATGTCGGCGTGCCGCCGCAGCACCCGGCCTCGTTCCCGCGTTTCATGAATGAGACGCTGTTCGACAAGGTCGATGCCGATCGCTCCCGCACCTTCATGCCAGACGGCAATGCGTTCGATCTCGCTCGTGAGGCGGCAGCCTATGAAGCCGCTATCGCGGCGGCCGGCGGCATCGACCTGCAGCTGCTGGGCATCGGCTCCAACGGCCATATCGCCTTCAACGAACCCGGTTCGGATTTTACCTCGCGTACGCGCCAGGTCGCGCTCGCGGCCTCGACTCAGGAAGCGAACCAGGGGCCCTTCGACGGAAGCGAAACGGTGCCGGAATTCGGCATCACCATGGGGATCGGGACGATTCTGGAGGCGGGCCGGATCATCCTGATCGCTACCGGAGCGGGGAAGGCGGCGGCGGTGGCCCGCGCGGTCAAGGGGCCCCTCGATCCTGCCTGCCCTGCGTCGATCCTCAGGACACATCGCGCCGCGATCATGATATGCGACCGCGCAGCAGCAGCCGGTTTGAGCTGACGACAAAGGGAAGAGACGACCATGTTCGGGACGCGGGATTTCACCAGACCGGGGCGTTCGCTGGCGGTGGCAGAGAACGGGATGGCGGCGACCTCCCACCCCGCGGCCACATTGGCGGCGCTTGGCATCCTGAAGGCGGGCGGTAATGCGATCGATGCGGCGATCGCCGCCGTGGCGATGCAGGGCGTCATCGACCCCCATATGACCGGCATCGGCGGTGACTGTTTCGCGATCTACGCTCAGCCCGGCAAGGCGCCGATCGCGCTCAATGGCTCCGGGCGTGCACCCGCGGCGGCGACGCTGGCTTGGTTCCGCGAGCAGGGCATGACCTCGATTGCCGATAACTCACCCCATGCCGTGACGGTTCCAGGCGCGGCCGATGCCTGGTGCCGGCTCTCGGCCGACCATGGCCGCCTCAGCCTGGAGGAAGTGCTGCAGCCCGCCATCAAGGCGGCGGAGGACGGCTTCCTGGTGACCCCGCGCGTCGCCCATGACTGGGCGATCTACGCCAATCGCCTGCGTAAATATGAAGGTGCGGCCGCTGTCTATTTGCCGGGCGGCGAAGCCCCCCGCGTCGGCGATCGCATGACCCATCCCGCGCTCGGGCGGACGCTGCGCCGGCTCGGCCAGCACGGACGCGACGCCTTCTATCGCGGGCCAGTGGCGGACGAGATCGTTTCCGTCCTCAATCGCAACGGCGCTCTGCATGTCGCGGATGACTTCGTCGGCCAGACCTCCGACTATGTCGAGCCGATTTCAGCCGAATATCGTGGCTATCGCCTGCACGAGTGCCCGCCGAACGGCCAGGGGCTGACGGCACTGATCATCGCCCGCATCCTCGAGGGTTTCGATCTCGCCGAGGGGCGCGTCAGCGAGGCCGATCGTATCCATCTGCTGGCGGAGGCGACGAAGGCTGCCTATCACCAGCGCGACCTGCTCGTTGCCGATCCGGCCTTTGCGCCTGTCGATGTGCAGCAGGTTCTGTCGGATGCCTTCATCGGCCGCCTGCGCGACCGGATCGACATGAAGCGGGCGCAGCCCGCCGTCGACGACGACATGCCGGTGCATCGCGACACGGTCTATCTCACCGTGGTCGATCGCGATCGTAACGCCGTCTCCTTCATCAATTCGTTGTTCTGGGCCTTCGGCAGCGGCATCTATGCGCCTGAATCCGGTGTGATGCTGCAGAACCGTGGCGCCGGCTTCCGGTTGATCGAGGGCCATCCCAACGCGATCGCGCCGCGCAAGCGCCCGCTCCACACCATCATCCCGGCGCTGCTGACCAAGGATGGCCGCACCCAGATGACCTATGGCGTGATGGGCGGCCAGTATCAGGCGACCGGCCACGCGCATGTCCTGTCTTCGATGCTCGATCGTGGCGACGACCCGCAGCAGGCGGCCGACCGCCCGCGCAGCTTCGTCGCCGAGGGCAAGCTCACGGTCGAGTCGACGATCGGCCCCGAGATCCGCGCCGATCTCGCCGCGCGCGGCCATGATGTCTCGGTG
>NZ_JBFTRC010000156.1:0-13282 GCF_056399325.1 Allobosea sp. 01N443 | reverse complement strand
GTTGTAGCCCCATTCATTTCCCCAGATCATGACCGAGTGCCCCGTCGAGACCGCCCGGTACTGGCGGTCTGGTGGCTCGAAATCGGCCGGCCTGATCGGGCTCCTGATCTCTGCGTTCGAGACGAACCGGGGTTGATGGCGGCGGGCGGGATCCGCAATCGGGACCGCAGCGAGCAATCGTTTCGTATAGGGATGCTGCGGGTTGCCGAAGATCGCGGCGCGGGGCCCGATTTCGACGATCTCGCCGAGATACATGACCGCGACCCGGTGGCTGAGCCGCTCCACCACGGCCATGTCGTGCGAGATGAACACGTAGCTCAACCCCATCTGGGCTTGCAGATCGAGCATCAGGTTGACGACCTGGGCCTTTACCGAGACGTCCAGCGCCGAAACGGACTCGTCGGCGACGATCAGGCGCGGTTCGAGCGCCAGCGCGCGGGCAATGCAGATGCGCTGGCGCTGCCCTCCCGAAAACTCGTGAGGGTAGCGGCGGGCCATGTCGGCCTGCAGGCCGACACGCTCCAGCAGGTCCGCGACCTTGTCTCGGGCTCCAGCCCGCGTGGCGAGACCATGGATGACGAGTGGCTCGGCGATCGCCGCACCCACCGTCTCGCGCGGGTTGAGGCTTCCGAACGGATCCTGGAAGATCATCTGGATGCGCCGGCGCTGCTCGCGCAATTCGTCCGCCCCCAGCTTCAGCACGTCCACGCCGTCGAGGAGGATCGAGCCGGCCTCGGGCTCGACCAGCCGCAACAGGGAGCGCCCGGTCGTCGACTTGCCGCAGCCGGATTCCCCGACCAGCGCCAGTGTCTCTCCCGAGCGGACATCGAAGGAGACATTCTCGACCGCATGGACCCGCCCCGTGACGCGGCCGCGGATGGCGGAACGGATGGGGAAGCGCGTCGTCAGGTTGTTGACCTCCAGAACAGAGCGCTCGTGATCCTTCACGGTATCGGGCACCTCGACCGGGACATCCGACGTACCGGTGCTGCGATCGACGATCGGGAAGCGCATGGGCCGCTCGCGGCCGTTCATCGAGCCGAGCTTCGGCACGGCCGCGAGAAGCGCCTTGGTGTAGGGATGTTGCGGCTGCCGGAAGATTTCGGCCGTGGGGCCGGACTCGACCGCCTCGCCGTTGTACATCACCACGGTTCGATCGGCGATTTCGGCGACCACCCCCATATCGTGTGTGACGAAGAGGATCGACATGCCCTCTTCCTGCTGAAATTCCTTTATGAGCTCCAGGATCTGCGCCTGGATAGTGACATCGAGGGCCGTGGTCGGTTCGTCTGCGATCAGGAGCTTCGGCTTGCAGGCGAGTGCCAGGGCGATCATCACGCGCTGGCGCATGCCTCCCGACAATTCAAAGGGGTACTGATCGAGACGACGCTCCGGATCCGAAATGCGGACCTTCCGCAGCATGTCCAAAGCGAGGTCGCGCGCTTCCGATTGCGAACAATCCCGATGCGCCAGGATCGCCTCGGCAATCTGATCGCCGATCCGATAGACCGGGTTGAGGCTGGTCATCGGCTCCTGGAAGATCATCGCGATGTCGCTGCCGCGGAGCGAGCAGGCTGTCTCCTCCGAGAGCCGGGCGAGATCGTAGGTTCTGCCCGATTTCGCAGCGAATTCGATCCGCCCGCCGGTCACGCGCGCAACGCCTTTCGGCAGAAGCCCCATGATTGACAGGCTGGTGACCGACTTGCCCGAACCGGACTCGCCGACCACCGCAAGGGTCTCGCCGCGCCGCAGATCGAAGGAGATGTCCTTCACCGCGGCCACCGCGCCGTTCGGCGTGGCGAATTCGGTTCGCAGCCCCGCTACGGAAAGCTGGACGTCCTGGGGAAGAGGAGCGTCGGTCCGATCCTGAAAATCGCCTTTGCGTTCTCCGCCCTCGGGCAGGCCCCTCAGTTTGGTCGTGCGGGGATCGAACACGTCGCGCACGGCGTCGCAGAGCGCGTTGACGACGAAGATCGTCGTCACCAGTGCAGCGCAGGGCCAGACGAGGCCGAGCGGATTGATCTCCAGATAGGCGCGCGCTCCACGGATCATCAGGCCCCAGGATGGCGTCGGCGGCACGATGCCGAGCCCCAGGAAGCTCAAACCGGATTCGACGACGATTGCCGATGCGACCACCAGCGAGAACTGCACGAAGAGCGGCGCGGCGATATTGGGCAGGATCGTCCGCCGCAGGATGCGGGAGGGGCCCGCTCCAAGGGCGCGCATCGCCTCGACATATTCCTTCTGCTTRACGGCGCGGACCTCGCCATAAGCGATCCGGGCGAATTCCGGGGCGTAGAAAACGGCGAGTGTGACGATTAGGGTCGCRGTGCCCGGGCMGGTCAGGGCAATGACGAGCAGGGCGAGCAGGATCGGCGGGAAGGCCAGCATGAATTCCGCGGTGCGGACGGTGAGCACCTCGGCGACACCGCCGAAATAGCCGCCGACCATGCCGGCGCTGATGCCGACGAGGGCCGCCACAGCGCCGGTCGCGAGAGCGACGCTGAGCGACACCTGCGCACCGTAAAGCAGCCGGCTCAACACATCGCGGCCGAATTCGTCCTGCCCCAGCCAGTGCTCGGCCGAGGGCGGCGCCAGGCGGCCCGCGATATCCAGGCTCAGGGGATCGTAGGGAGCGATCACCGGCGCCAAGACGGCGATCAGGATCAGAATGGAAAGCGCGATCAGCGAAGGCGCGAGATGGCGCGCCCTGGGATTCCGCCACAGCGAGACGAGGCCGTTCATAACGCACGCACCTGTGGATCGAGAATCGAATAGAGGAGGTCGACAATGAGATTGAGCAGGATGAACAGCGTCGCGGTGACGAGCACCACCCCTTGGACCTCGGGATAGTCCCGGTGCTCGACGGCCCTGACGAGGAAGCCGCTCATGCCGGGCCAGTTGAAGATGAACTCGACGAGCACGGTTCCGCCGAGCATCGTCCCCATCTGGAGACCTGTGACGGTAAGGACGGGCCCCAGGGCATTGCGAACGACGTGCCGGCGCAGGACGCGCGGTTCACGCAAGCCCTTTGCCCGCGCCGTGCGCACCCAGTCCTGCTGGAGCACGTCGAGCACGGTCGCGCGCGTCATGCGGATGATGATCGCGGACAATCCCACGGCCACGGCCGTCGCTGGCATCAGCAACAGGGTGAGATGCGTTATCGGGGACTGGCTGAACGGGACAAATCCGCCTGCCGGCGCGATCCGCAGCATCAAGGCGAAGAGCAGGATGAACAGGGTGCCGAGCACGAAGGTCGGAACGGACAGTGCGAGGCTCGTCGCAGTGCCCAGCACCCGGTCGATTGCGCGCCCCCGATTGCGCGCCGCCAGAACCCCGAGCGGAATTCCTGCGAGCAAGGACAGGGCTGTCGCTGACGCGATCAGTTCGAGCGTGCGCGGCAGGCGCTGCGCGATGTTGCTCAGGACCGGCTCGTTGTCGAGAAAGCTCCTGCCGAGATCGCCGCGGGCCAGGCGCGACAGATAACCGGTATATTGTTCCAACAGCGGGCGATTGAGGCCGAGGCGCGAGCGCAGCTCGGCCGCGACAGCGGGGTCGGGCTTGCCGCCGTCGGCCGAGAGCATGACCTCGACCGGATCACCCGGCACGATATGCAGGATCATGAACACGGCCGTGGCCACCATGAAGATCATCACGGCGGCTACCGCGCATCTTTTTACGATATAGGCGAGCATGATGCGGCTCTCTGACCTCTCTGCGCGCTCAACCGATCGAGGCGGTGTCGAAGGCCATGCCGACCTGATTGTTCATCTGGTCGGAGAGGACCTTGAAGCCCTTGACCCGATCGCGCACGCCCCAGCCTTGAGCCCGGAAATTGAGGAAGGTGACGGGAACGCTGTCCGCGACGGAGCGCTGCAGGTCGGCATAGATCTTCACACGGGCGCCGGTGTCGCTTTCGTGGCGGCCCTTGTTCAGCAGTTCGTCGAGCTTCGGGTCCGACAGGCCGAAGGAGCGGCGATACGAATCGGAGCCCGAACCGAAGAAGGCGGTCAGATCATCGGGGTCGCCCAGATCCGGCCCGCCTCCGTTAATGGCGAAGTGATAGCGCCCTTCGTTGCCCTGGCTGACCCGGACGCCCCATTCCGGAAGGCTGAGCTTCACCTGCATGCCGATGGCGGCCAGGTGCTGCTGCATGATCTCGGCGATGTCCTTGTGGAAGCCGTAGGTGCTCGTGGCCAGCAGCGTCGCCTGGGCGTTCTGGGCACCGGCCTCCTTCAGCAGGCTCTTGGCGCGATCGGGATCATAGGGCCAGRGATGCTCGAGTTCGCTCACGGCATAGGGCGACCCGGCCGGAAGCGGTACGCCGTCCAGGACCTTGCCGGCTCCGAAGAAGGCCGCCTTGACGATGTCCTCGCGCTTGACGGCGTGAGCCACCGCCCGCCGCACCTTCGGATCGGTGAACGGGCCCTCCTTCAGGTTGAAGACCACGTACATGAAGGAGCCGAGTGAGTTCTGAAGCGTCAGGCCCTTGGTCTGCGACAGGCCCTTCATGCTCTGCCACGGGACATATTCGATGATGTCGACATCGCCGGYGTTGAGGGCAGCGATGCGAAGGCTGTCATCGGGGTAGGCGACGAAGCGGACGGTCTGCGTCGCAGGCTGGCCCGGCCGGTAGAAATCGGTCCTGGCCTTGAAGGTCAGCGACACGCCCTTTTCCGAACTTTCCAGCCGGTAGGGGCCCGCGCCGATCATCGCATCGGGATTGTCCATCTTCCCGGCGAAGACGATCGGCGCCATCTGGCCGGCCAGCGCCAGAATGAAGGAAGGCGTTGGCTGCTTGAGCACGATGCGGACGGTCTTCGGGTCCTCCACCGCGATGGTCTCGACCGCCTGGAAGGCCTGCCGGACATAGGCCGTGGACCTCTCGCCGCGGATGGCATCGAACGAGGCCTTGACGTCGTCGGCGGTCACCGGCTCGCCATTCTGGAAGGTGGCGTTCGGGCGGAGCTTGAAGCGATAGGTTCGGGGATCGGGCTGCTCCCAGGATTCCGCGAGCTCCGGTTGCACGCCCCCCTTTTCGTCGAAGCAGAGGAGCCCGCGGAACAGCAGAGCCTTGACCGTGACGGCAGCCTGGCCCGACCAGTCGAAGGGGCGCAGGTTCGGTGGATAAGCCGACAAGGCGTAGGTAATCGTGCCTGGGGCCGCCGCATCAGCGGGCCTGGAAAAAGCTGCGGGAACGAGCAAGCCAGCGCCAATTGCGGCGCTGCCCTGCAGGAACTGGCGCCGGCTCTTCGAGAAATACCGGCCTTCCGCCATGTTTCGATTGTTCGCCATATCCCCTCTCCGTCTTGTTGTTTCTTGAATTGCAGGGCCGCTGAGCTACAGGGCCATCATTCAGTTTCAGACGAGCCCTCCGTTTGACTTCGACGGGCCGTTCTTGCCCGTCGCTACGGCGGTCTCCCTCGCGAGCCCGGCGACTGAGCGGCCTCATGAGTTTCGCCGAGCGATCCGGTTGTCCCGCACCAGACTCCCGATCCTGACCCATAAGTCCAAGTCGAAATTCGGCAGCGTATATTCCCCAAGTTATAGCTTCGACGAAGCAGCAAAGGCCGTCGCTTCGAGCACCGAAGTGCCAGAGCGTTGCGTCGGGTGCTGAGCAGGCAGACGTGATCGCTTCCGGCCGGGCCATCAGGCCGCGGCGGCGTTCATGGTCGCGATCGGCTAAAGCATCGACCCGAAAAGCAGTACCCGGGGTTTCGGGACAAAGCTCATGCAAACACAAAGGGTTAGATCATCGGACCGGATACGGTTTCTTGTCCCATGATCTAAGCAGCCGACTGTCTTCGCCCTTCACGGAGCAGCGCCAACGCCTCATTGATCAGCCTGTCTCCGTATCCGGCGCGGGCGTACTCTTCGGTCATGATGTCGTTGAGCAGATCGGCTGCGACCATCGCGACCGACCGCTCGGCCGGACTGCCGAAGCCGCCGCCGCCGGGCGTTGCAATGCGAACAGTCTCGCCGGTGTCGATGAGGAGCTGGGCGATCTTCGAGGGCAGTGCCTGCTCGCGCCCGGTCCCGGGGTTGCGCGTGACGCGGCCCACGCCACCGTTCCCACCGCCTTCCGCACCGGGCGCGCCCGCCTTGTGCCGGTCCGAGCGCGCTTCGAGATTGGTCCTGTCATGCAGCGCCCGCACGGTGCGCGCGATGCCCATTCCGCCACGCCACTGGCCGCAGCCGGCGGAATCGCGAACCAGCGCGTACTCCTCCACATGCAGCGGGAACTCGTTTTCCATTGCCTCGGTCGGAAGGTTGAGCGAATTGGTCACGTGGACATGAATCCCGTCCATCCCGTCGCCGTCGCAGCGTGCGCCACCGCCGCCCCCGACCGTTTCGCCGCAGATATAGAAGCTGCCGTTCTCGGGGCGGTGGCCGGAGAAACCAAAGGAGGGCAGCACGTCATAGGCGGAGGCGATCCGCGTGCTCGGATCCACCAACGGCTGGAAGGCGCCGAAGATCGCGCCAGCAAGGCGCTGGCAGGCGATGGTTCGCGAGCCCACCGGTGCGGGGGAGCGCGGATTGACGATGGTGCCTTCCGGCGCCCGCAGCACGATTGAATCCATCATGCCGGAATTCGCCATGAGTTCGGGATCGAGCAGCGCCTTGACGCAGTAATAGGCCGTGGCCCTGAGCGCGTTCTCGGCGATGTTGATCGCTCCGCGCGCTTCCGGCCCGCTGCCGGTGAAATCGATCACGAGTTTTCCGCTCTCGACGCTGACCGCTGCGCAAAGTGGCACCATCTCGCCGTCGGGCAGTCCGTCATCGTCGAGCCAGGCCGTGAAGCGGCTGGGGCCGCCTTCCGCCAGACCGGCGATACGCAGGTCGAGCCGCCGCTTCGTGTAATCGAGAAGGTCGCGAATGCGCGCCCTGAAACCCTCTGCGCCGATGCGGCGCACCAGCTCAAGGGCCGCATCCGAGCCGCGCTCGTTGGTGGCGACCTGGACGCGCAGGTCGAGCACTCGCTCCTCCGGCAGGCGCGAGTTCAGCGCGATCAGGCTGAGCAGGTCCTCGTCGACCTTGCCCTGGCGGCAGACCCGCATCACCGGGATGCGCAGCCCCTCCTCGAAGATCGAACGTGCCGTCGGCGAGGTCGAACCCGGCACCGCCCCGCCGACATCGGTGTGGTGGCCGATATTGACCACGAAGGCGATGAGATCCTCGCCCTGGAACACGGGGGTCGCGACCGAGATGTCGGGCAGATGGGTGCCGCCGGCGGCATAGGGATCATTGGAGATAAATGCGTCCCCAGGGCGGATCTCGGCACGCGGATAGCGCGCCAGAAGTCCTTCGACCACGCCCATCAGCGAGCCGAGATGGACAGGGATATGCGTTCCCTGCGCGACCAGTCGACCCTTGCCGTCGAACAGCCCGACTGAGAAGTCGCGGCGCTCCTTGATCTGGGCCGAGAACGACGAGCGCATCATGTTGATCGCCATCGTCTCGGTGATCGAGAGCAGGCGATTGGCGAAAACCTCCATCGCGATCGCATCGAAACCGACGATCGACCCGGCATCTCTGTTGGGCATCTGCATGATCAAGTCCTCAACGCTGCAGCGCGATATGGATGTTGCCGAAACCGTCGACCTCGGCCGTCTGGCGCGGGAGAATGACGGTGGTGCCGCTCATTTCCTCGACAATCGCCGGCCCCTCGAACGGCACGCCGGCCGGCAGGAACGCGCGCCGGTAGATCGGGGTATGAACCCAGCCGCGATCGGTGCCGAAATAGACCTGGCGCGTGTCGATCCGGGCCGCGTCGAGCGAAGTACCCTTCGTCGGAGCGACGCTCTCGCCCTTCCTGACATGGCAGACGGCCTTGAGCCGAACATTGACGACCTCGATGTCGCGCCCGTCGAGGCTGTAGCCGAACTGGTCGGCATGGGCGCGGTGGAACCGGCCGACGAATTCGTCGCGCGCGCCGTCCCGCAGTTCGTCGAGAGGCACCGGGATGTAGTGGCTCTGGCCGCGATAGCGCGCATCGAGGGTGAAATGCAGTTCCCTGGCGGCATCGGGGATGGTTTCCGTCTCGAGCCACGCGTGACCGGCCGCGGACAATTCCGCACCGAGCGCGACGAGCTGCGTCCAGCTCTCGCCGCCGACGCGGATCAGCGCCGTGCGGACGTAGTCGCGGCTGAGATCCGACAGCAGGACGCCGCGTGCGCAGAGCGTGCCGGGTTCCTGCGGGACGACGATCTTGTTGAGGCCGCACTCCTCCGCGACGTCGGCGGCATGCAGAGGCCCGGCGCCGCCGAAGGCGAAGAGCGTGAAGGCGGCAAGGTCGTGTCCATGCTCGATCGAGACCGAGCGGATCGCCCTGCTCATATTGGCCGTGGCGATGCTGACGATGCCATGTGCGGCTTCCTCGACCGAGATACCGAGCGGATCGGCGATCTGGCTGCGGATCGCCGCATAGGCGAGACCGCGATCGACCTTCATCCTTCCCTCGAGCAGGGCCACGGGGTTCAGGCGGCCGAGCACGATATTGGCGTCGGTCAGCGTCACCTCGGTGCCGCCACGCAGATAGGAGATCGGCCCTGGCATCGCCCCCGCGCTGGTAGGCCCGACCTTCAGCGCGCCGGCATCGTCGAGCMGCGCGATGCTGCCGCCGCCCGCGCCTATCACGTGGATATCGACCATCGGCATCCGCACCGGATGTCCTGCCACCAATCGGCTTGAGGTGAACTGGGCACGGCCACCGGTGATCAGCGACACGTCGGTGCTGGTGCCTCCGACGTCGAACGTGATGATCTCGGTCTCGCCGATCTCGGCGCCGAGCCGGGCCGAGCCGATCACCCCGGCGGCCGGGCCTGAGAGACAAGTCAGCACCGGCAGTTCCTCGACGGTCTGCACCGGCAGCAGGCCGCCATTGGAATGGAAGGTCAGCGGTTCGACCCGGATGCCGGAGGCCGCGATCTTCTCGCGCAGCCGTCGCAGGTATTTCTGGGTATGGGGCCCGACATAGGCGTTGAGCACGGTCGTCGAGAACCGCTCGTATTCACGAAACTCTGCAACGACTTCCGAGGAAACGCTGACATAGAGATCGGGCGCAACGCGCTTGATCAGGTCGCGCACCGCCCGCTCATGCGCGGGATTGCGGTAGGAGTGCAGGAACCCCACCGCCACCGCCTTGACGCCGCTGTCCCGCAGCTGGATGACGAGCTTCTCCACCGCCGCGAGGTCGGGCGATGCCAGCGCCGTCCCCGATTTGTCGAGGCGCTCGTCGACCTCCACCCTGCGATGTCGCTCGACCAGTTCCTCGGGCTTGCGCACGGACCAGTCGAACAGAGAGGGCCTGGTCTGGCGCCCGATCGCCAGAACATCGCGAAAGCCCTTGGTGGTCAGGAGCCCGGTCGGGACGCCGCGCCGCTCGATCACCATGTTGGTGGCGACGGTCGTGCCGTGGCCGACATAGCCGACCTCCTCGGGCGAGACCGCGTTGAGTTCAAGCATCTCGACGATGCCGGACGAGATCGCCCGCGAGGGATCGTCCGGCGTCGAGGGCACCTTGTGGAAGGCGGTCGGACCGCCATTGGTGTTGACCATCACGAAGTCGGTGAATGTCCCGCCTACGTCCACGCCGATCCGATACATGTCGCATTTACTCCCTATGGTTGTCCGGCATCACGCCGCCGCCCGCTGCTGCATGAGCCGCGTGGCGCCGAAGCCTTCGATCGATCGCCGCGTCGTGCCGTGGATGACGAGATCGGCCATGATCGCGCCGACCACCGGCACGAGCTGAAATCCGTGCCCCGAGAAGCCGAACGCRTGAAACGCACCCTTCGCGTTCGGAGAGGCGCAGATCACCGGCAGATGATCCTTCGTCGTGGCCTCCATGCCGGCCCAGGTCCGTACGATGCGCAGCGCGCTGATCGAGGGGAACAGATCCGTCGCGGCGCGAGCGCCCTTGGAGAGCTTCTGGAAATCGACGTGGCTTTTCTGAACCTCGATATCCGCCCGGCCCTGCAGGCCGCCGCCAATGACGAGCGTTCCCTGGTCCGACTGCTTGAACGAGAGCGGCCGCCCGACCACACTGACGACGGGTTTGAGCAGCGGCGCAACGCGCTCCGTCACGATCATCATCGAGGCCTTGAGCCCCAGCGGAATGTCGTCGCCCAGCATTGCGGCGATCTTACCCGCCCAGGCGCCCGCGGCGTTGATCACCGTCGGGGCAACGAAATCGCCGGCATGCGTGCGCAGTCGCCAATCGGCCCCGGTCTGTTCGATCGCATCGACGCCAACGCCCTCGTGAATCGCCACGCCCGCGGCTTCCGCGCTGCGCCGGAACGCCTGCAAGGTCCGGTGCGGGTCCGCGGCACCGTCGCGCCGTGCGATCAATGCCCCCACGCAATGCGGTGAGATCGCCGGCACGAGCTTCAGGAGCTCGGCGCGGTCGATCAGTTCCTCGTGCGCGTATCCGGCCTCCCGCATCTGGGCGAGACGGCTCTCGAGCTTGGGCAGATGGCTCACATGCTCGGCGATGTTGAGCTGGCCATGGGAATGGAAACCGCAGCCGTCCCCGACGATCCCTTCAATGCCGTGCCACATCTCCATGGCTTCGAGGGAAATCGGGATCTCAGCGGGATCGCGATTGAGCGTGCGGACACCTGCCGCTGTCGCTCCGGACGCGTGGCGTCCGACCCACGATCTTTCGAGGATCGTGACGCGGCGACCGGCGCGCGCCAGATGCAACGCGGCTGACAGGCCGTGAAGCCCGCCACCGATGACGAGCGTGTCGATGACCTTCCCGCTCATGCCCCGGAATCCATCGTGTCGAGCGCCGCGAGTTCACCCAATGTAACGGGCTTGAGCGGCGGACGGGCCCTGTAGAGCCCGACATCGGGCACGCTTCGGCCTTCCGCCGCGGCGAGGACATGGGCAACCGTGTAGCTGCATTGGCGACCTTGGCAGGGGCCCATGCCGGCGCGCGTGAAGGCCTTGACCTGGTTCGGCCCGGGACGGTTCGCGCTGACCTGATCCCGGATCGACGCGACGCGGACCTCCTCGCAGCGGCAGGCGATCGTCTGGTCGGGCGGAATGAAGACTGCTGGTCGCGGGCGGAAATAGCGATCGAGGAACGCACGCGAGGCAAGCGCCCGCACCAGCCGGGAGCGGATCGGCTTCGCGAGGCTTTCGGCTTTTGCCTCTGACAGCCGGCCGGCCTTGGCCGCAATCTGCAGTGCAGCGAGTTCGCCCCGCAGGCATGCGGCCCTGGCACCACCGATACCGGCCCCATCCCCTGCGACGAAAACATTCCGCTCCGATGTCTCCCCCCAGCCGTCGAGTTCCGGCGCAAAACTGTCCTGGTCACTGTTCCAGGCATGCCGGCAACCGAGTGCGAGGGTCGGATGAATCGTTGGGACGAGGCCTTCATGGACGAGGAGAAGCCCCGCCCGCGCGGTCGCGGCACGGCCATCGGTCGTGACATAGCGGATGCGTTCGAGCGCCTGCTCGCCGATCGCCTCGATCTCGGCGACATGCCGGACATAGGGAACCTGCCGCCGCAACCGCGCGATCCAGGCCAGGCCCTTCAGAAGGTCGCCCGGCGCGCCGAACAGAGCCGCCGGCAACGTCGCCATGGTTTCTGCGGCCCGCCTGGGTGGCGTGGTATCCAGGAAACCGGCGATCGTTCCGCCCGCCTGCAACAGCTGGACAGCATACAGGAGCGGCAGGGGGCCGGAGCCAACGATCCAGGCCGGCTCGTCGGGAATCTGGCCCGAAGACTTCAGGACAATCTGGGCCGCGCCGACCGTCATCACGCCCGGCAGCGTCCACCCGGGAAACGGCGCCGGGCGTTCCTGTGCCCCCGTCGCCAATAGCAACCAGTCAGCCTCGACGGAGCTGGCGGCGCCGCCACGCCTCAGGAACGCCCGCATTCCCGCCTCGACGTGCCAGACCTGCGTCTCCGGTTCGTAATCGACGCCGCTCGCGCGAAACCGGCCGACCACGGCCGCGCCCTCGGCATAGGCCTTGCCGAGAAGTCCGGCCCGCGGGGTCCCGGCAACATGCTCGATGTTCCGCCAGATCTGCCCTCCCGGCGAGGGTTGCTCGTCGACGACGAGCACCTGCAGACCGTGCTGCTTCGCGATGATGGCCGCCGACATTCCAGCCGGGCCGGCTCCGACGATCAGGAGATCGGCACGCCGGCTCATGGCGTCACATCGGGYCGGCCGTGCTGACGCTCGATCCGCATGCCGTCGCGAACCTGCGCGAGGCAGGTCTGAACCGACGACACGCCGTCGACCACCGCAAGGCAATCGAAGCACACGCCCATCATGCAGTAGGGGGCCCGCCGCGCACCCGACACCGGGGTCGTCCGCGACCAGAACGATGCCTGCCGCAGAAGCACGGCTGCAACGCTTTCATCGGCGCCGGCAGTGACGGGATGCCCGTCGACATAGACCGTCAGCAAACCGCCGGCTTCCTGATCCAGCTTCCTGAACATGAGAGTGCCTTCTGGACGTTTCGACGTAAGACCGTGGCTCTTAGCGGGCGGCCGCCAAAGGCGATGATCCGCTGCGGGAACAGGCCGTCGGCGCGCGCTGCGTTCCCTGCCTTGGCATCTCGAAATGCTTCATCGGCCTTGGGCAATGCATGATGGTCCCTCCGTGTTGACGACGGTAGGAAGCTGCATACTATTATGTCCAATAGAAAAATGACCGCACTCTATTCCTAGAGTTATAGCATGCCGCGCGCGCTCAATCTGAGACAGATCGAAATCTTCAAGGCCCTGATCGAGCACGGCACAGTCAGCCGCGCGGCCGAGGCGCTCTACATCTCGCAGCCGGCCGCGAGTAAGCTCCTGATGCAGTTGGAGAAGGACAACGGCCTCAAGCTCTTCGATCGCTACAAGGGCCGCCTGGTGCCCACGGCCCAGGGCTTGCGCCTGCACGAAGAGGTCGCCCGGATCTTCGTCGGCGTGCGCCAGGTCGAAAGCGCGATCGGATTGATCAAGCGCGAGGATCAGGGACGCCTGGTCGTGGGCGTGATCCCTGCGCTCAGCGGCGCTTACATCCAGCGCACCACGATGAACTTCCTCAAGCGCAATCCGAACGTCTATTGCTGGATCAAATCGCCCAGCTCCCAATGGATCCCCGAATATGTCCTGACACGCGTTCTGGACATCGGGATCGTCACCGCACGCGTCGAGAATCCCTTCATCGTCACAGAACCGCTCTTCGAACACCCGTTGCTGTGCATCATGCCGGTCGGCCATCCGCTCGCCGATCGCAAAACCGTCCGGCCGGACGATCTGAACGGTGTTCCGTTC